>SCPW01000162.1 GCA_004298605.1 Gallionella sp. | reverse complement strand
CTTCCCCCTGAAGGGGAAGGAGGAAAACTTGGCCGCCTTCAGGCGGCTCACGGTTTTATCGGCCCCTTTGAGGGGCTCACCTAATAAGCCCCCGGCTTTGCCGGGGGTAATTTAACTTAATCCCCCAAGTTGAGCCGAATGTTGAGAGAATACGGTTAAGCCAACGAACAAAGGTATGCCACAGCGATGCAATCGAGTTTTTCCGAACTGGAGTACGCGACAAAGAAGAAGCAGAACCGGCGAGACCGGTTTTTGACCGAGATCGAAGCGATCACACCCTGGTCGGCCCTGATAACAACGATCACACCTTACTACCCGATCAACGATGGGCGCGGACGACCGACCACGGACCTGGAACTCATTCTGCGCATGTACATTGCCCAGCAATGCTTCGGGCTCTCCGACGAAGGCATCGGAGATGCACTGTATGACAGCCAGGCGATCCGCCGCTTTGTGGGCATAGACCTGGGCCGCCAATCCGCGCCGGACGCCACCACGCTGCTCAAGTTCCGCCACCTGCTGGAAGCCCGACAACTGACGGCGGCCATCTTCTCGTCCATCAACGCCCACTTGGCGGAACAGGGGCTGTTCATGCGCGCGGGCACGATCGTCGATGCCACACTGATTGCGGCGCCGCCCTCGATCAAGAACCGGGAGGGCAAGCGGGATGGCGAAATGCACCAATCCAAGAAGGGCAACCAGTGGCACTTTGGCATGAAGGCGCATATCGGCGCGGATGCTGACAGCGGGCTGGTGCATACCGTGGCGGGCACGGCGGGCAACGCCAGCGACATCACTCAGGCACAAGCACTACTGCACGGCGAGGAGACGGACGCGTTTGGGGATGCGGGTTATCAGGGCGTCGAGAAGCGGGAAGAGAACCTGGAGACGCCGGTGAGCTGGCATTGGCTGCGGACAGCCAAGTTGCGCCCTGAAAACAGGAAACGGGGGAAATCCACCCGAAAAATCGGTAAAAACGCGAGGTGTGCTTAAAAAACGAGAGCCTCGGGACAAACAAAAGTTGGGGGCGTCTGAAAACGTGATTTATTCAGCGTCTCCCTAGTAGTTTCATCAGAGAACACAGAGATCACAGAGTAAAAACAAACTGTTGACCCCCGGGAATTGATTCACCTTTTTGGTGTGCCATAACAACGTGTAACACCGCTGATTTCTCTGTGTGCTCTGTATTCTCTGTGGCTTGAATTGAGGTTTTTAGATTTAACGAACACTATGCAGATAAGCCGAAATCAAATGTAGGTTGGGCTTAACCAGCGACTTGGCTGCCGTATTTTGGCGGTCTAGTCGAATGGCTATGCAAAGCTTAGCCCGACATGCCTGTCTCAAAGACATAACCAACTTAAGGTGAGCACCTTGAATCAATCCGCACCGTTCGACCCCGCATCATTTGGCCAGCTATTCGCCACCGCGCAGCAATCGCTGCTGATCCCGTATTCCATCGGAACGCGCGACATCGAACAGGTGTTCGCCAGCATGTTGGCGCACCGTCTCGATTACGCCGATTTGTATTTTCAATACAGCCGTGCCGAGAGCTGGTCGCTGGAAGAGGGCATCGTCAAATCCGGCAGCTTCAACATCGACCAGGGCGTCGGGGTGCGCGCGGTGAGCGGCGAAAAAACCGCCTTCGCCTATTCCGACGACATCAGCCTGAACGCGCTGAACAGCGCGGCGCAAGCCACCCGCGCGATTGCGCGGCAGGGCGGCACACAGACAGTGCCGATGCTGCGGCACGGTTCGCGGCGCGAGATTTATCTGCCGCACGATCCGATCGCCAGCCTCAAGGATGCCGATAAAGTCGCGCTGCTTGAGCGTCTCGAAGGCTACGCGCGCGCGCTCGATCCGCGCGTCGTGCAAGTGATGGCGGGGCTGGCGGGCGAATACGAAGTGGTGATGGTGGCGCGCAGCGATGGCCTGATGAACGCCGATATACGCCCGCTGGTGCGCTTGTCGATCCAGGTCATCATCGAGAGCAACGGCAAGCGCGAACAAGGCGCGGCGGGCGGCGGCGGGCGCTTCGATTACGCTTATTTCGACGACGCGATGCTGCGCAAATATGCCGCGCAGGCCGTGCATCAGGCGGTGGTCAACCTGGACGCCGACCCGGCTCCGGCAGGCAACATGACCGTGGTGCTGGGCAACGGCTGGCCGGGCATCCTGTTGCACGAAGCGATCGGCCACGGGCTGGAAGGCGACTTCAACCGCAAGGGCAGCTCGGCATT
>SCPW01000161.1 GCA_004298605.1 Gallionella sp. | reverse complement strand
CCAGCCTCAGCCTGGCAAGAAGCGAGGCCATCAAGCGGAACGGTAATGTCACGGTGACACCGGTAAGCGCGACCGACTGGGGGCAAGGTTGGGCAATAACCTCAGCAGGCGGCGAGGCCATCCGGTCGCAGGCGGCGCTGAAAGGCGTGTCCATATCCGTAGCCGGTACGCCAGCCAGCGTGGTTTACGCGAGAAGCGGCAGGGCAAACGCATCGCCATCCTTTCAGATTGATGTTTCGGCAACGGCAACCTCGAATATCCGCTGCATCAAGATTGAGCTGAGCGGGATGCCGCGCACCGTCAAGGGAGCCTGTTGATGGATGCCTCGAGAAACGCCGGTTTCAGTTTGGTCGAGGTGCTGGTTACCATCGTGATCCTGCTGATAGGCCTGTTGGGGCTGGCCGGATTGCAGGGCAGAGCCTTGACTGCGCAGATGGAAGCCTATCAGCGCTCGCAGGCGTTGGTTCTGCTGAAAGATATGGCAGACCGGATTAATGCCAACCGCAGCAATGCGGCATCTTATGTGACCACGCTGGGTACGGGGGCCGCATGTCCGGCAGCGGGGAGTTCTGTTGCCAGCATAGACCTGAACGAATGGTGCAATGCGCTGATGGGCGCCGCCGAAGCGCAAAGCGGCGTCGGGAATGTCGGCGCGATGGTCGGCGCGCGGGGTTGTATAACCCAGACTGTTGCACCGGCGAGCGGCGCCCCCAGCCAGTATCTGGTAGCCGTGGCATGGCAGGGATTGAACAGCACTGCCGCGCCGACCATAACTTGCGGGACAGGGCAATATGGCAACGAGGCCTTGCGCCGCGTTGTTGCGCTCCCCATCAGCATGGCGGACTTGAACTGACATGAGCCTCTCCACGCGCACATCTACTTTTGCGGGCCGATATGTACAGCGCGGCCTGTCGCTGATTGAGCTGATGATTTCCATCACCATTGGCCTGATTATCCTTGCGGCCATGGCCACTTTGTTCAGCAGCCAAAGCAGGACACGCAGCGAGCTGGACAAGTCCAACCGCATGATCGATAACGGCCGTTATTCATTGGAAATATTGTCCGACAATCTGAGGATGGCGGGTTTCTACGGTAACTTTAGACCCAGCGGCGCGCCCACCGCCACTCCCGATCCTTGCGACTTGACGGCCATCACCAATCCGGCGGCAAATCTTGATGTGCTTCTCCATCACGTCCAAGGCTACAACGCGGTGGCGGCAACGAGCCAAATCACAAGCCTGCCCGCGGCTTGTGGTTTTACTTACACCGCCGGCAGCGCCACCACATTGAAGCCCGGCAGCGACATATTGTTGCTGCGCCGGGCCAGCACATCGTCGCCTGTCGCAGCCGCGGCAGCCGTTGCCGCCTCGATCTACCTGCAAGTTTCGAATTGCTCGACCGATACCGCCAGTTACCAGATCGCCCCCGGCTCGGCAACCTTCACTGCTTTCCGTGAAAAGGATTGCACAACTTCCGCGAGTTTGCGACCCTTCATGGTGCAGGCCTATTTTGTGTCGCCAGACAACAATGCGGGCGATGGCATCCCCACGCTGAAGCGGAGGGAGCTCGATCCGGCAAGCGGTGCGTTTGTGACCACGCCATTGGTCGAGGGTATCGAATACATGCAGGTCGATTACGGGTTGGATGACGATACCGATGGGGCGGCCGACAGCTACATTGCCGCCCCCACGACCGCGAATTGGCCGGACATCGTGTCGGTAAAAATCAATATGATCGCCAGAAATATCGAGCCGACTGCAGGTTACACCGATACCAAGACCTATGTGCTCGGAAGCGCAGGCGCGTTCGGGCCTTTCGGCGATACTTACAAACGCCATGCTTACACCCAGGTGGTACGTTTGGTTAACCCATCCAGCCGGAGGGAGATACCATGATCCCGTCGCATAAACAGCGTGGCAGCACCCTGTTAGTGGCACTTGTCATGCTGGTGCTGCTGACGTTGATTGCGATTTCTGCAATGAATACAACAACATCAAACATCCAGATGGTGGGTAACGCGCAATTCCGTGAGGAGGCGAACGCCGCCGCACAGCAAGCCATTGAGGGCATAATCAGCAGCAATTTCACCGCCAGCCCGGCAGCGTCATCCGTTGCGGTGACCTTCGGGGCAGCGAGTTACACCGCACAAGTTGAAGAGCCTACTTGCACGAGTTCCATCGGGCTCACCAACGGCGAGCTGGATCCCGACATTGCGGCTGACGCCGCTTGCCTCGGCAGCGGTTCGGCGAGTAACACCGGGATCATGGGCGCGTCGGGTGTCGTGGCGGCATCGGCGCAATCGTGGTGCTACCAACAGAATTGGGATATCCGCGCCACAGTGGCCGACAGCAACACCGGTGCGAACACGGCCGTGCATCAGGGTGTATTTACCCGGGTGCCGGCGGGGACGGCCTGCCCGTAGTATTGCGCTAATCGGCGGCATTCGTTTGCCGCGACCGGGATAACTGGCTTAATGCAGTTTGGAGGCGACATCATGAAAACGATACAACTTATTCTGGTCAGCCTGTCGCTCGTCTTGATGGGTCATTCCACGGCAAGCCGGGCAGAAGATATTGACATTTACAGCGGCCTCAGCGGCGCCGCCGGCAAGCCCAACGTCCTGATCGTTTTCGATAATGCGGCCAACTTTTCCTCCAGCGCCGCAGGCTCGAGCTGTGTCATCGACGGTGTGGCGACAGCGCTTAGCGGCACGGTAGGCGGCATAGAGCAATGCGCGTTTTACAATGTGATTAACGCATTGCCGGATGACGTGGTCAATATCGGCATGATGGTCTATAACGCCAACAATATCCGGGACATCAACAACGCAAACTGCGGCGGAAATGACGGCGGATGCCTGGTCGTGCCACTGACCGCGATGACTGCGGCCAACAAGGCTCCGCTGCTGGCCTGGATCAAAACCTGGGTAACCTCGGGTGGTGCGGGGAATGGCTATATCAAATCAGCCGGCGAGGCGACTGCGGCAACGATGCAGGAGGCTTGGGCCTATTATTCTGGCGGCACGGGGCTTTCCGGCCGGGATTATTCCGGCATCAAACCGGCCGCAGGCTGCCAGCAGAACTTCGTCATTTTCATCGGTAATTCATATAGTTCTTCCGGTAGCCCGGGAGATGGCGGCTCCACCAGCCCGGCAGCAGCCCTTGCCAGCGCGCCCGACGTAACCGCAGCGCAGACGGCGCTCATCACCACTACCCATGCCACGTCGTGCGGCACTTACACATTTCCTACCAGCGCCCACGAAAGCAATGGATTTTATGCGGACGAATGGGCGCGTTATATGCGCCAGCACGATCTTTACAGTTCGGTAACCGAGACCCAGAAAATCACCACCTACACGATCGGGCTGCTCGGAGCCAGTTGCCAGGCCAACTACGCGGCGACCCTGACCAGCATGGCCAATGTCGGCGGCGGAAAATATTTTGCCACAACCGACTACGACAGTATTACCCAGGCGCTCCTCAAAATCCTCAACGAGGTGCAGGCGGTCAACAGCGTATTTTCTTCATCCAGCCTGCCGGTCAGCGTGAATACGCAGGGCACTTACCTGAACCAGATTTACATGGGCATGTTCCGTCCGGACTCGGGCGGTAATCCGAGATGGGTGGGCAACCTGAAGCAGTACCAATTCGTTTATGACCCGGTGAGCGACAGCCTGAAGATGGCCGACAGCCTCGCCGCTTCCGCTATCAGTTCAGCGGGCACCGGCTTTATTTCCCCCAATGCGGTCAGCTATTGGACCTGTGGCGGAGCCAGCACCGATCCGGATCAACGCGCGTGCAGCCCGGTGGCGGATCCGACGAACGGTTTCTGGGTCAACAACCAGCAAGGCGCGGGTGGCGCATATGATTTGCCGGACGGCGAGCTGGTGGAAAAGGGCGGCGCGGCGCAGGTGATGCGCCTGGCCAACCTGACCGCCGATTACACGGCCACCGCAGGCACCTCCACCAACCCGCGCAAGCTGTACACCTACTGCCCGAGCGGGGCGAGTTGTAATACCACGCTATCCAACAGCGCCAACGCCTTCGCGACGACCAATGCGGACATCACGGCGCTGGCGTTTGGCGCCGCATCGTCGTTAAGCGTGAGCAGTATCGCCCGCACCGGCACCACCGCGCTGGTGACCACGTCCGGCGCGCATGGCTACACTACGGGGAGTTCCGTCACCATAAGCGGCGCGACGCAGCCCGAATACAACGTGACGCAGAATATCACTGTCAACAGCGCCACTACATTCACCATCGCAGGCCTGCCGGATCTTCCGACCACCCCGACAGCGGGGGCATATACGGCCAGCCTGCACAACGCGGCCGCGCAAGCAATCTCTACCATCGCGCGCAGTTCGAGCAGCACTGCCACAGCGACAAATACGGCAACCGCTACGGTAACTACCGCGGCTGCGCATGGCTATAGCACGGGCGCCAGCGTCCAGATCACAGGCGCATCACCGGCCGATTACAACGGCGTCAAGAGTATTACCGTGACCAGTTCCACACAGTTCACCTATCAGGTACCGGTATATCCGACTACGCCCGCCGCGAACACTTACAAGGCGGTGATCCACCCTTACACCAGAACACTCTCCAGCGTTACCAAGAGCGGTAGTACGGCCACGGCGACGACTACGGCCGCACATGGTTTTCATACGGGGCAGGCCGTCACGATCGCCGGAACAGGCCAGGCCACGTTCGAAGGCAATAAAACCATAACCGTAACCAGCGCCACCCAATTCACCTTTGGCGGCGTTACCGGCAACCCGGGCGCTATTACCGCCGGAGCAACGGCAGTCCCCTCTACCACGCCCGTGGTTTTGGGTGGGCTGACCCGCACCGGAACCACCGTCGCGGCTACGGCGACGGCAACGGGAGTTACCGCCAACGCTTTTACAAACGGCGACACTGTGGACATTACGGTCAACACGGGTTCTGCCGCAAATGAAAGCGCCTATGTCGTGAGCGGCGCTCTTATAACCTGTAGCGGCACCTGCACTACGTTCACTTACCCGATCGCGGCCACACCGGCTATCAGCGCTGGCGGAACCATGCAGGTCGCCTTGTCCGGCACGCCGGTAACCATCCCTGCCGGCAGCATTGCCAGAAGCGGAACCACGGCCACAGTGACTGGGGTAGCCAACACTTTTACAACGGGCAATTCGGTGGATATCGCAACCTCGGGCACCGCATTTGCGGATGAAAGCGCATACACCGGCACGTGGACCATAACTTGCCCTGTCGCGTGCAGCACCGCGTTTACGTTCGGCCCCGTGACGCTCTCTCCCGCCACGCCGGCAACGGGTGCGCACATAACGGCCTATCAAGGATCGACTCCACCCGCCAGAGACCCCCTGATCAACTGGGTGCGCGGCCAGGATAATTTCGGCGATGAGCTCGGCCCTGGCGGTAGCGTCACCGTCCGCCCATCGTTCCACGGGGATGTGCTGCATTCGCGGCCGGTGGTCGTCAACTATAGCGGCACAACCGGAGTAATCGTTTTCTACGGCTCCAACGATGGCGTGTTCCGCGCCGTCAATGGCAACCAGACCAACCCCACGGGCAGCGCTCTTCCTGTTCCCGGCAGCGAACTGTGGGGGTTCATCCCAACCGAGTTTTTTGACAGGCTCGACCGGCAACGCACCAATAGCCCGCAGTTGTTGCTGCCGTCAACACCGGCTGGAATCCTGCCGGCTCCGCTGAGGAAGGATTATTTCGCCGATGGTTCGACCGGTGTTTACCAGTTATTGAATGCCGATGGGACAACCAATACCGCCTATCTCTACCTTGCCATGCGCAGGGGTGGGCGGTTCATCTACGCGCTGGATGTCTCCACGCCGACCAACCCGCAATTCCTGTGGAAAATCGAATCAACCGGGCTCACTACCCCAGGCGGGTTTACCGCAAGCGCGGATTTCAACGAGCTCGGCCAGACATGGTCGGCACCCAAAGTGGCATCGGTTGAAGGGTATGCCAATCCGGTGCTGATTTTCGGGGGTGGCTATGACACTGCGGAAGATAGCGAGCCACCCGCAACCAACACCATGGGGCGCGGGATATTCGTTGTGGATGCGATTACCGGCGCCATGGTATGGAGCGCCACACCGGGCGTTTCTGCCTGCAGCGGTAACACGACAAAAGCGACATGCCTCGTGTCGGGAATGGATTACAGCATTCCCGCCGATATCACCCTGGTAGACCGGAATGGCAATGGAAAAATTGACCGCCTGTATGCCGTCGATGTGGGCGGCAACGTGTGGCGCGTGGATCTTCAACCCACGGCTGCCCACAAAACCCCCGATTACTGGCAGGTGAACAAGCTGGCCGCATTGGGGTGCTCCGGCGGAGTATGCTCGGGCGGCAATACCCCCGGCAAGTTTTTCTATCCGGCGGATGTGGTGCCCACCAATAGCTATGATGCGGTACTGGTCGGGCAAGGCGACCGTGAACACCCGCTGTACGATGATGCATCGTATGACATAAGCAACCGGTTTTACATGCTGAAGGATATCAACACCGACGACGACGGCAGTGGTGCGACGGCTATTGTCCGCGACAAACTGTTCGACGCTACGACCGATACTTACGGTGTTGCGCTTCCCAGCACGGGGGACAGCACCACCCCTAACCTGGGTTACTACATCGACCTCGGCGAAGGGGAAAAGGTGGTCAACGCGCCGCTCACCGTAGCGGGCTATACCTACTTCGGCACCAATCAACCGGTGGCGCCTTCCGCCAATTCGTGCAGCGTTAACCTGGGGATTGCGAGGGGCTACAAGATCAAACCCATAGCCGGAACATATACATCCACCACCTTCTCCGGAGGAGGGTTGCCGCCCTCTGCGGTAGCCGGGCTGGTAAGCGTCAATGTAACCGTAAATGGGGTGGCGACGACAAAACTTGTTCCATTCATCATTGGCGGTGGCGGTGACCCAAATTGCGTCGGGGCGGACTGCGGGTCTGCTCTCGGTGGCGGAAAACCGACGATCAACGTTCCAACCAGCCGCACCCGAACCTACTGGTACCAGGAAATGGATTGATTCGAGCCGGTTGCGGTTGATATTGGACGGGGAACGAGGGTTGGGGTGCGAGTAAAATCTGCCGCTCAGGTTCTGCCCGGCACCCAGTTCCCGCACCTTGGGTCTTCTGTCACCCGCTTCCCAGCGATCTGCCGCTGCCCGGCGAAAAGCTGGCCTGCCCGTCGGGGCCGTAAAGATTGGCTTTGTTTACCGCGCTGCTCAGAACAGCCAGCGATTTCTGGTTGTGGCGCAGCTTCATCTGGATCAGTTCGCCATTGGTCTGGTTAAGCTGCCGGGCGCGTTTTGCCAGAGCGATAACTTCCGACCAGGCTGCCAGGCCATCCGGGCTGTGCGTTTCCAGCCATGCGTGAACGGCGTCTGCACCGGCAGGTTGGGGGATATTTTTCCGCAGCAAACCGCGGCGCGTTTCGGCGAGCTGGTTCAGGTTGAATGCGCAGGTTGTTTTCTGCCCGGACAACTCGATCAACCGGTCGGTGCGGTTCTCCACCAGCATTTCCTGCTCGCGTTCCAGCAAAGCCACGAAGCCCAGCAATGCCGCACGTTCGGCGGCCAATGCGGCAAATATTTGCGTGTGCGGACCGGGGGGTCGTTTCAACTGTCAGTTCCTGTTGCCGATCAGGTCGCGCACCGTTTCGAGCAGGCGGTCGGCGACGACTTCCGAGTTGACCTTGAAGCGGCCATCGCTGATGGCCTGCCTGATTTCCGCTACCTTGGCGGCGTCGGCAACCGGGCTGTTTGCCATGCTGCTTTCCATGCTGTGCAACTGCGTCGCCGTGGAGCCGAG
>SCPW01000160.1 GCA_004298605.1 Gallionella sp. | reverse complement strand
GGAATTCCCTTGCGGCATTTTGTTCATCGTTTTCTGACCTATCTCTCGCGCGTATGCAAATCGCGCCTGTCTAAAAAACTCATCAAGAAATTCTGGGTTTTCCGGTTAGCAACGATGTTTTATGCGCCGGTTAATCGTCTCCCCGTCCAACGGGAAGTTTTACTGCCTGCGCTTACTTGAGGGAACTGGAAAGTTTGCCATTCCGGATCGAGTCCGGCACGGCGAAACGGGTTCCCTTTGATTCTTAAAAAGGAAGCACCATGTCATTTGAAAATTTAAATTTAAACGCCGCCATTCTCAAGGCTATTGCCGAAACCGGCTACACCGAGCCTACCGCCATCCAGGCGCAGGCCATCCCCGAAATCATGGCCGGTCACGACCTGATGGCTTCTTCGCAAACCGGCAGCGGCAAAACCGCCGCGTTCATCTTGCCCGCGCTGAACCGTCTGGCCACACCTTCCGCGCTGCCCGGCAAAGGCCCGCGCGTGCTGGTATTGACCCCGACCCGCGAACTGGCGCAACAGGTCTGCGATGCCGCCACCAAATATGGCAAGAACATGCGCTTCAAGATCATCAGCATCCTGGGCGGCATGCCTTACCCGGTGCAGAACCGTTTGCTGTCGAGCCATGTAGACATTCTGGTCGCTACACCGGGCCGTTTGATCGACCACCTGGAGCGTGGCCGTATTGATTTTTCGCGCCTTGAAGTACTGGTTCTGGATGAAGCGGACCGCATGCTGGACATGGGCTTTGTCGATGATGTGGAACGCATCGCCCAAGCCACGCCCAAGACACGCCAAACGCTGTTGTTCTCGGCAACGCTCGACGGCGTGGTCGGCAATCTGGCCTCGCGCTTGCTCAAAGAACCGAAACGCATCACCGTTTCTGCCGCCAAAGACAAGCATGAAAATATCGAACAGCGCATGATGTTTGCCGATGACGTGGCGCACAAAAACAAGCTGCTCAGCCACCTGCTGACCGACGCCGAAATGAATCAGGCACTGGTGTTCACCGCCACCAAGCGCGATGCGGACGGCCTCGCCGACCAACTCTCCGCACAAGGCCATTCCGTCGCGGCATTGCACGGCGACATGAGCCAGCGCGAACGCAACCGCACCCTGCTCAACATGCGCAACGGCAACGTGCGCGTGCTGGTCGCCACCGACGTGGCGGCGCGCGGCCTCGACGTGCGCGGCATTTCGCACGTCATCAACTTCGACCTGCCCAAATTCGCCGAAGATTATGTACACCGTATTGGTCGCACCGGTCGTGGCGGCTCGTCCGGCATCGCCATCTCGTTCGCCTCGAACCGCGATGCGCAGTTGCTGAAACGCATCGAACGCTACACCGAGCAAAGCATCAAGATGCACACTATCGAAGGGCTGGAACCGAAATACAAACTGCGCACCGGCGGCCCCTCTCAGGATCGCCCGCGCGGCAACGGCGGCCCACGTAGCGGAGCCCCACGCAGCGCCGGATTCGGCGGCGGCAACAATGCTGGCTTCGGCGGCAACCGTAGCGGTGGCTTCCCTGCCAAAACCGGTAACGGCTTTCACCACAGCGCGCCGGACAGCCGCCATAGCCACGCCGGGCGCTCCGAAAGACTTTTGGCCGGGCACCCGAAGGAAGGTCACGGCCAATGGCACGGGCAAGCCAACGGCAACTCCAGCCAAGGCCATACCCCGGGCGTGGGTGGCGGGCAAGGTTTTGGCGGTCAAGCTCGCAGTCAAGGTTCTGGCGCTCAAGGCCAACCGCGCAGCCAGGAACGCAGCTTCGGCGGGCAAAACCAGAATCGCGGCGGCAATAGTGCTCCACGCCGCAACGGTGACCGCCCAAGCTACGCGCTCGGACGCGGCAACAACGGCAATAGCCGCTAATAACTTCCAAGTAATTTGCGGCAAACAAAAGGCACGCTCAGGCGTGCCTTTTTTATTTCAAAGCACCCCCATTCTGCTCCCAATTAGTTTTTCAATCGCTCGTTCAAGCCACTCCAACAAAGCGATCCAACTTAATGAGTTCTTTCCAAAAAAATAGCAGGTTTTCCTGTTTGTTTTTTTATGTTTGTAACACTACCCTGTTTCGCGTTGGTACACTTCGGCTCTCAAAGAAGATGTATATTTAAAAATTCCTCAGAATACATGGCAGTGTTTTTGCATCCGACAATCCATTTCAGGG
>SCPW01000159.1 GCA_004298605.1 Gallionella sp. | reverse complement strand
CGCGCGCCTTGCGTGATGGGGTAAGGATTCACGGTTGCACGGTGCATTTCGTTACCCCCGATCTGGATCATGGGCCGATCATCATCCAGGCCGCCGTGCCGGTGTTGTGCCACGACACCGAGCGGGCGCTCGCGGCGCGCGTGCTGCGCGAAGAACTCCGCATCTACCCGCAGGCCGTCCGCTGGTTATGCGCAGGCCAGGTCGAACTGGGCGATGACGGAAGGGTCAGGCTGCGGCATCGCAGACAGCACAGTTTCGCGTTGATCTCGCCCGGCCTGGAGTAAACAGAAGACAGAATGCAAAAGACAGCTAAAAGACGCGGCATAGTCGCGGCGACGCTTCTGTCTTCTGTCCTCTGCGTTCTGCCTCCCGCATCAGCCGCTCCCCCCGGCAGCGTGCAGGCCAGTTACGATGTTTACAAAGACGGCCTGAGGGTCGGGCGGATTGAAGAGGTCTATACGGGGAGCCAAGGCCGCTACACCCTGACAAGCGCTACGACCCCGGTCGGCCTGCTGGCGATGTTCAAGCCGGAAAAAATTTTCGTCGGCAGCAGCGGCTTGATCGGCAAGCGGGGCCTGCAACCGCTGCGTTTCAGCCACCGGCGCGAAAACGGCAAGGGCGGGGAGAGCCGCGCCGAATTCGATTGGGGCGCCAAGCAACTCACCCTGACCCAACAGGCGCAACGCGCGGTGGTCGCGTTGCCCGATGGCACGCAGGATCGCCTGAGCGCGATGTACCAATTCATGTTCCTGCCGCTGCAACACGCCACTGCGCTGGATTTCCCGATGACCAATGGCAGCAAACTGGATAACTACCACTTCGCCATATCGCGTAACCAGACGCTCAATACACCGGCAGGAGAGTTCGGCGCGCTGTATCTCGACAATCATGCCAAGGCGGGCGAAAACCGCACCGAAATATGGCTGGCCACACAGCACAACAATTTGCCGTGCAAGATGACCATCACCGATGCCAACGGCGAGCAAATCACCCAAGTGCTGAGCAAACTCGATATCAAGCCGTGAATGACTTGCCAAAAAAGTATGTCCTGAGCCTGTCGGAGCGGCATGCCGGAAGAATTTTCCTTGCCATCGGCCTGTCGCTGCTGGCGCATGCCATTGCACTGTTCGTACCGTCGATCAAATTGCCGCCCCGCGAAACGCAATTGCCGCCGCTCATTGCGAGGCTGGAACCGTTGCCCGGGATTGCCGCCAGAACCGCCCCGAGCCCGGCATCCATAAAACAGAAAAAACCGGCAAAGAAAGAAAAATCAAAACCGCAACCGGCTCCGCTGCAACCGGAGCCGGTTGTGCCGGAAACCGTGGCAGAGCCCGATGTGCAGCCGGATGAAGAGATACGGGCGGAGGAGCCGCAAATTGCTCCCGAGGCGCAACTTGCCGATGAACCGGCGCTCAAGACGGGCGATGAGGTTATGGGGGAGGCTGTGCCCGCGCACCCGCTCCCCAAACGTGCGCAACTTACATTCATCGCCTACAAGGGCGCCGATTTTGAAATCGGCGAGGCGCGCCATCGCCTGGAAGTCAATGATGACAGCAGTTACACGCTCAGTGTCGACATGCATACCACGGGCCTGGCCGGCATCTTCAAGCCCTTCGAGTCAAACCAGCAAAGCAGCGGGGTGGTTGCCCGGCAAGGTTTGCGCCCCGGCAAATACAGCGAAACAAAAAAAACCGCCAAGGGCAAAGAAACGGTCGAAGCAGAATTTGCCTGGGAAAGGCAAACGCTTGTTTTTTCAAGCGGTAACGCAACACCGCTGCCCGATCAAACTCAGGACAGCATCAGCTTTCTCTACCAATTCCCGCAATTGCCGCTGGGTGAGAGCGTGATATCGATATACATCAGCAACGGCAAAAAGCTGGAACGCTATGAATTTACCGTCGGCGAAGGCGAAGAGATACAGACCCGTCTCGGCAAGCTGCGCACGCTGCCATTACGCAAAATTCATGCGCGGGGGGAAGAGGGGCTGGATATCTGGCTGGGGACGGAATACCGCATGTTGCCCGTCAAGATCCGCCAGATTGACCGCACCGGACAAACCGCCGGCGAGATGGTCATCTCGGAGATACGCGTGGCAGACGAATGACTGCCCGGCTTTCAGCCGGGCAGAAAGTCGTAGGGGTGTTTTTGCAGCGCCGATTTCATCAGCATGTCAAATTTGACGATGTGATCATCAACTACCCAGTTCTTCAGAAAATTGGAATAGTGCTCCATCGCCCTTTCGGACCACAAACCATCTTTGGCCGCCAGCTCCTCTTTCATGTACTGGAGCTCTTTCAGCGAAAATTGTTGTGCCAGTTTGTGCCGGTCGAAAGGGAAATTGATTGCCTGCGCAATCTTCTCCTCATTCGCAAAATGGATGCATAACCAGTTTTCGAGCAGCTTGAACGCCTGCGACAGGGCAAAGCAGTCACTCTTTCTGATTGCGCGCTCCACGTCGTTGACCATATTCAGCAAAACCTGGTGTTCCGAGTCGATTATCGCATTCCCGACGCTCAATTGATTTGTCCATGCCAGTCCCATCATGATCTCCTGTGGAATATCCGATCCAAAACCATTGCCGCGCCACGTTTTTCGGATACTTGCCGATTGGGCATAAAAGTACCATCCCGGACAGGCAAAGGAAATATGCAAAAGTATCTATATATTTCGGTCTATACGAAGTGCGCGCCTTGAGGTGTCGCACTCACAACCCTGTTAAACTGCGCGCCTGAATTTTCGCGGCCGGATTTTTCATGCCGCTTACCGGACACAGCCCATGCTTATAACCGAATACCGTTTGGACCTCGTTATCCAGGCGCTGCGCGCCATCCTGCCGCTGGCGCACCCCGCCGACACCACGTTGCGCTACTTCTTCCAGAATGAACGCATCGGCTCCAACGAGCGCGCGCTGGTGGCCGAGGCCGTGTTCGGCGTGTTGCGCCACCGCCTGTTGCTGGAACACACTTGTGGCGATAGCCCCACTCCCCGCCGTCTGGCGCTCGCCTGGCTGCTCAGGTTCGGCGGCTATAACCTGCGCGAGATCGAACCGGTGTTGAAGCGCGACGAAAAGGATTGGCTCGCTACGGTAAAAGGCGTAAGAGCCGACGGTTTGCCGTTAACGGTGCAGGCCGAACTGCCCGAATGGCTGGTGGAAAAAATGCGCGGCGCCTACCCCGATGCCGATATTCTTGCCATCGGCCTGTCCATGCAACAAGGCGCGCCGCTGGATATCCGCGTCAACACCTTGCTCGCCAAACGCGACGAGGTGTTGCAACAACTGCACGACAAAAATATCGGAGCCGCCGCCACGCCCTACTCGCCCGTCGGTATCCGCCTCAAGGAAAAAATTCCGCTCAACCGCGATGCGCTGTTCACCGAAGGCAAGATAGAAGTGCAGGACGAAGGCAGCCAGTTGCTCGGCTTCCTGCTCGCGCCCAGGCGCAACGACATGGTGGTTGATTTTTGCGCGGGCGCGGGCGGCAAGACGCTGATGCTGTCGGCCATGATGAATTCGCAAGGACGTTTGTACGCGATGGACGTATCGGAAAAACGCCTCGCCAATCTCAAGCCGCGCCTGAAACGCTCCGGTGCGAGCAACATCCAGCCGATGCTGATCGCGCATGAAAACGACCTCAAGGTGAAACGCCTGGCGGGCAAAATCGACCGCGTTCTGGTGGATGCGCCATGCAGCGGCCTGGGCACGCTGCGCCGCAGCCCGGACCTTAAATTCCGCCAATCACCCGGCAGTATCGAAGCGTACACGCAACAACAGGCGGCCATCCTGGCCTCCGCCAGCCGTCTGCTGAAGAAGGGCGGGCGTC
>SCPW01000158.1 GCA_004298605.1 Gallionella sp. | reverse complement strand
GGTGTGCGGCATGGGCCGCATCGGCAAAGAGGGGGTGCATGTCCAGCACGTCATGGGCTGCAACTTCCCGCAGGAATACCTGCAAACCCTGCAACGCCCGGACGGGCTGATGAATAGCCCGATTCTCGCCAGGTGGATGCAAGAGCGGCAGCCCATCCTCTTCGAGCCGGATTGCAGGGGAACAAGCGGCGCCGTCCAGCCCGCCTGGCTGGACAATTTTTTCCGTTTCGGATTGATAAACCTCGCCGCGCACGGGCAATGCGATATCCACAGCCAAACCGCCAGCTACTTCAGTTTTTCGGGCATCCCCGGCCCCCTGTCCCCGCGCCACGCCTACCTCCTGAAACTGCTGGTGCCACACCTGCACGTCATGCTGGCCCGCATCGTGGCCAACCTGCCCGCGAGCGCGGGCAAACCCTCGCCGCAACAACCCCACCTCACCGGGCGCGAAAAGGAAATCCTGAAATTGCTGTACGACGGCAAGACCAACCGGGGAATCGCGCAAGCGCTCAGCATCAGCGAAGCCACGGTAAAAAACCACGTCCACCACATTCTGGTAAGGCTCAAAGTCAGCAGCCGCACCCAGGCGGTGACGAAAGCCATCAATCTCAAGCTGACGGGAGGAAACCACCCGACGAAACCTTGAGAGGACAAATGGGGGCAGGACAATATACAAGGACAAGAACTTTGGTGAAAATCCTGCGCTATTCTTAATGACTAATTTAATTTGTGCAGCAACTCACAACAAGGAAATATCCATGAGCGATAACACATCCCAGTTAAAACAAAACGAACAAGAAGTACCGAACCACGTTAATACAAGCGCTGAAGCAGCCAAGCCGAACCAGCCGGATATTGAATCCGCCAAGGCCGCGCTGTCCAAGTTGCCGATACTTGGGCCGGCGCTGTGGCTTTATGCGCGCGACCCCATGAAAAAATTCACCTTCATTGCTGACCTTGACTGGGCGATATTGCCAGCGGTTATTCTCGACCAATGCCGCCTCTATACCAGGAGCGACATCCCCTTTGCTTTCTTCACCTGGGCGCGGGTCAATGACGCCATCGATCAACGCCTGCGCTCCGGCGTGCCGCGCATCGCCCCGCACGAATGGCAAAGCGGCCCGCACCTCTGGCTGATAGACATCGTGACGCCGTTCGGGCAAACCGATGAAATGATCGCCGAGCTGGCCAAGGCGCAATTCCCAGGCCAGAAATTCGCTGCGCTTCAGCCTGATCCGCAGCAGGGTGGCCAACTCAAGCTGCGCGAGTGGGCGGCACAGTGATCATTGGAGTAACCAAAAATTGATCTCGAGAAAAACAGCATGAAAATTCGCTTTGCCACCCTGGACGACATCCCCACCTTCGTAGGGATGGCACGTACCTTCCATGAACTGACCCGGTTTCGTGCCTATGACTACAACCCGGAACGGGTGGCTGCCAACCTGCAGGCCGTCATCGAAAACCCACGCGGCACGCATTGCTTTTTCGTTGCTGTAGATGAGGCCGGGGTGCCGGTTGGTGGATTGATCGGCTGTGTGGAAAGCCATTTCTTTTCGGACAAGCTGGTGGCGAGTGTTATCCACTACGACGTGCTGCCCGAAAAACGCATGGGGGGTGCCGGGATCAAGTTGCTAACTGCCTTCAAAAAATGGGCAGAAAATCGTGGAGTATTTGAACTGGCAGTGGGCATCAACAGCGGAACTGATCTCCCAAAAATAGACAGCTTCCTGCGCAAGCTCGGCTTCCAGCAGACGGGCGGGAATTATTCGATGGTGTTGGGGGGCGGAAAATGAACGCCATGGGTTTATGCGAGAGTGTGGAGGCTGAGGGAGGACGCATGGGGAGCAAAACTACCAAGCCTCGCATCATTAAAGACAACACGTTGCAACTATTGATCCGGCACAAATTGAACGTGATTTCCGTTCGTGCTGAGCCTGTCGAAGCACACGAATCCGTTCACATTTCGACAAGCTCAATGCGAACAGATTCTTGGATAAATCGCACCGGGTCAACAAAAAGTTATGCCGGGCAAGTATCCACCACCAACTGCTTGCCGCAGGCCGCCAGATACCGCCTGATCGTTGCGACCGAGGGTGAATGTTTGCCCGAAGCGAGCGCGCGTTCCAGCCGCGCCACTGCCGGTGCTTGCGTTCCCATGCGCTCTGCCACTTGTGCTTGCGTCAATCCCGCTTCGTGCCGCGCCTCCAGCAGTAAATCCAGCAAGGCAAATTCCTCTCTTTCCAGCCGTTCATACTCTTTACGAACAGCAGGATTTTTCAACATCCTGGCTCTTAACTCATCGTGCTTCAACATGTTTAACCTCCTTCATGCGCCGTATTGCGGTATTCAATTCCGCATGCGGCGTTTTTTGGGTTTTCTTGATAAACCCGTGCAACATCACAATTCGCCGACCGGACAGCGTGCAATACATTACACGCGCAATTCCTTCGGCTCCAATCAATCGCAATTCGAACAGACCGTCGCCCATCGCCTTGGTGTGTGGCTCGCCCAGATTTGCGCCGACGACCCGCATCCGATCTGTCAGCCCGATATAGCGAGCTTGCAGCGTGGCGGGCAAACCCAGAATGACCTCCTGAACAGACGCGCTGTAGTAATGGATCGAATAACTCATGGTGCGAATCATAACAAATATGTTACTAAAGTCAATGCCGACAACCTTGCTAATGACGATGGAGTCGGCGCGGGCCTGAAGCTGCTGACCGCCTTCAAGAAATGGGCGGAGAACCGCGGGGTTTACGAACTGGCGGTGGGCATCAACAGCGGAACCGATCTCCCGCAAATGGACAGCTTCCTGCACAAGCTCGGCTTCCAGCAGACAGGCGGGAATTATTCGCTGGTGTTGGGGGGCGGGAAATGAACGCGATGAGATTGAATGGTGCGCTGTTTGGAGATGAGGAAAATGGCATGAGCGAGAAGCGGGATGCAAAAAAAAGCAGTGGTCAATCACCGGTTGCCGGAATTATTGGGAGCTTGATTCAATGAAAAATATACAACCAAGGAGTTTGAAATGTTTATTCGCCAGCTTGATGTTATTCGGCTTAACCGCCTGCGCAACGGGAGGAATCATGGATAAGGATGTTTACCAAGCACATACGTTCAGCTTTGACACGATGAGAGATAGCCCGAATGTCGAGGTGCTGGATTATCAGTACAGCAACGCCAGGCACGCAGGCGTCAGAGCTGAAAGAGAACGGATCAACATGGGGCAAACTTTTGGAGGAGAGAACATCTATGGGTCACTCCTACGCGGCGATTTTTTATACGTCAAATGGCGCGTCAAGAAGCCCGGCAAGTTGTTGCCGGAATATCTCGGCACCTATGAAGACAGAGTCGATCTGCGCTCGCGCCTGCCTGCAGATATTACGGGGTTAAGAATTCATTTCGTTGTTCGAGGTACACAACTGTACATTTATTTAGTCTGGCCATATGACCCGAAGCATGATTATCCACCTGGAGAACTGAGAGGGTATGAGCGCCAAAAAAAGGTGCAGATTTATCCAGATCAAGCCAAATAATCATTCCAACATAAATTTTAAAATTTAGACGGAGCATTGCCATGTCAGACGCCACGCAAATCGTAGGTCAAGCCGATATTAACGCAGTACAGACAGCGGGAAGCACCATTTCATCGGCTGTCACTGTACCTGTCGCACCCAACACCTTCACCTTCTGGGCTGGGTTTGACGGCACCAACAATATGTCGAGTAATCCAGCCTACTCTGGCGACCTGCAAAGCACGGCGATTGGAGCGCTGCATGAAGAAATTACGAGGGCAGGTGCGGCCAATGATTGAGAAAATAAATCTGTCCCCTTTATTTAAGAACCCGGATGCGAATTATTTTGGGGCGGCGAATGATGCGGTGTTTGAGATGGTGAGAGTCGCATGAGAAACGAATTGACACTTTCGAGTTTTATGAAAATACAAAAGCGCTTTATGACATTAGCGATACTATTCGGCCTGTTTGGCGCAGGCTTGGCCTATGCCCAGCCTGCGACCACGGGCGGTGAGCCACCAACCGCGCAGCCCGAGCCCAAGGTCACCTGGTCCAGAGAGTCACCGCCCGATGACGACAGCTATGCCGCGCGCAATATCAACAGGCGACAGGTACATTCTATCGATCCGAATATTTGGGCATACACCGCAAAGTTTGCCGAGCGTTTCAAGATGCCGAAGGAATGGATCGCGCCGGATTTGCAGGGGGCAGAAGCCGTTGCGTTTAGGATGGAGCCGTACTACAAATCCTGCGGCTGGGGAGGCAACCCGAACTCATGCAGAGAGGATGTGGTCTTCTGTTATATCGACCTGTACTTCGACAACAAAAAGCATCCCCTGCCGTGGAAAAAAGGTATTCGGCAAACCGACTTTGAGCAAAGGCGGAGCTCGGTCTGGTTTATCGAAAATTTCAGAGTTAATCCAATTCAAAGACCGCGAAGAGGCTCGATTTTGCTGAGCCCTTTTGCCGACCCTGCTACAGGGGAAGAAATTGACTGGATGAGCTATGGTTCTATCAGCATAGGGCGAGCCCAAATTGGTGTCTACGATCAAGAAGTATTTAAAGACATCAGCTTGGTTAGCTTCCCAGATAGCTGTCAAACCATAGACAAGCTCTGGCTTCCGTCATCAGCCGCAAAAACACTTACTGACTTGAAAAATCCAGAGCTCGCCCTTGTCTCAGTGCCCATGCCGGAATCTTTGCATATCCGCATCAAAGAAATAATTCAGGCCAATGCCACCAAAAATGAGGCGCACTTCAAGAAGGTTTTTGAAGGCCTGAAGAATCAACCCCAGCAATCAAATTAGCCAGAGGAGCTGAAGCATGACAACCAATTTGACATTTAATGCCCAACTGAGCACATTCTCGAATCTGTCGTATTCCGATGCTCCGCCTGCGAATTTCAATGGGTGGACACTTCTGGATGTAAGCCCACCAAACCCAGATGGTTTCTATGCCGTTGCCTATCAAAACTCTGCGGGTCAAGTAGCCATTGCTTATCGCGGCACAGACGGTTTGAAAGGTGATCTGGCTGCCGATGGCAGTTTTGTCGCGGGTTCCTGGCATCCGCAGTTTTTCGATGCAGCTGCATTTACAAATCGATTTATCGAAATATATGGCAAAGACAACGTCCTCGTCACCGGCCACTCCTTGGGGGGCGGAATCGCGCAGGTCATGGCTCGGATGTTCGGCCTGGATGGTGCAACGTTCGATGCACCCGGTGCGAACGGTGTAACGCAGTCGGATGGTTTCGCACAGGCGGCTGCGCTCTACGGGCAACCCACCGGAAATCAGGATGCCGCCGCCTTCATGAATTACACCAGCCAGGGCAGCGCCATTTCGGCTGTCGATAGCCACATCGGCGGCACACAGTCCATCGTCAACCTGTCCGACCCGAGCATCGTCCCACTGCTAGTTGGGGCGGCGGGGGCAATGCTGGGCGGCCCCGTATTATCGTTACTGGGTTTCGGCTCAGTTGCCAATATTCTCGACAGCCATCCCTCTGCGGGCATCGAGCGCGCCATGTGGATTTCCGCCGCGCTGGGCGACGCATTGCAAAACGGCTCGCTCAAAATGGATACGATGTCCTGGGAGCAAGCCACGGGACAACTCTGGCCTTATGAAGGAACATCGCACACCGTACCGGTATTTACCGATGCGACTGGCAAAGTCGTGGCGGTAGTCGACAAAAACGGGGACAAGTACACGGTATCTACACCGGATCAATCCACGGTAATCACGTTAACCCCGGGTGCGACAAAGGATGCCCCGCCGCAATGCACCTTGGCTCAAGCCGGTGAGCCAATAAAGAGTTGCACCATGTCGCAGGGCAACAGCAGCGCCGTGACCATCAGCACAGACAGCAACGCCGATGGGCAGATCGACCAAATTAACGTCTCCCGGAAAAACAGCGACGGTAGCCAAACTGAACAACTCATCAAATTCGACGCCGCCCACCCCACCGGCGCCCAAACCCTCGCCAACGCTGTCACCGCTTACGGTCCAACGCTGATCGACGCCCTCTCCCTGATCAAAGCCATCCAGTCCGGCAACCCGCTGCCGGTCACAGCTTCTGGCCTGCGGCTCGCAAATACCCTCACCTCGACAAATGGCGTACCCGGCAACTACACCCTCTCCGGCGCTGCCAACGTCGGCAGCAGCATCCTCAGCCTGATGAGCCTCGATGCCGCGCTCCAGCGCGGCGACGCCTTGGGCATCGTGACGGCGGGCGCGCAGACGCTTTCATTTGGCACACAAGCCTATCTGGATTTTGCGCGGGCAAACCAGGTTGCCGTCAGTTCCAGCGTCACAGAATTTGCTGGCGATCTTAGCACCGCACTTCCCTAC
>SCPW01000018.1 GCA_004298605.1 Gallionella sp. | reverse complement strand
CCACCACGCCGTTCAGGCTCTCCGAATGTCCGATCAGGAAATGCCCGCCGCGTTTGAGCAGGGGCAACATTCGCTGCACTATCTGGCGCTTGGTTTCCTGATCGAAATAGATCATCACGTTGCGCAGGAAAATGACATCGAACTCGCCCAGTCCCGGCAATGACTGGTTCAGGTTGACCTGCTTGAAATTCACCCGGCTACGCAGTTCTTTATCCACCAGCAGGGTGTTTTCCTGCGTACACACCCCCTTCAGGCAGTAGCGCGACAGATGCTCGCGGGAAATGCCGTCGATACGATCCATCAGGTAGTGGCCGGTACGCGCCTTGTCCAGCACCCGCGTGCAGATATCTGAAGCCACCACTTCCCACGGGCCGTCGCCGAGGTGATCGGCGAGCACCATGGCGATGCTGTAAGGTTCCTCGCCGCTGGAACAGGCCGCGCTCCATACCCGGAAATTGTGGCCGGGTTTATGGCCGGGCAACACCTTGTCACGCAGGAAATCAAAATGCTTGGGTTCGCGGAAGAAATAGGTTTCGTTGGTGGTAAGCAAGTCCACCGCCACCTGAAGCTCGTCCGCATTGTGGCCGGCGGTGAGCAGCTTGAAGTAATCGCCATAGCTATCAAGGCGATACTGGGTCAAGCGCTTCGCCAGCCGCCCGCTCACCAGCTCTTTTTTCGCCGTTGACAGGCTGATGCCGGCAAGCTGGTAAATCAGCTTCTGGAACTGGCTGAATTCCTGGTCGTTGATGGCAGTCACAGTCATTGCTATTCCTTGATACCGGAACCCACATCCAGAGCGGCGAACCAGTCGATGAAGCGCTTCACGTCCTCGCCCCGGTAGATTGCGCCATGCTGCGGGCAGAGCATGTCGATGTCGAGGCGACTGACGCGCTCGCACCAGTTCAACTTGGCCGCGTTCGAACCCATCCAGCGGCGATGGAAATCGCGGGCATGGCGGATGTGGCGGCCAAAGTTTTCCACGAACAGGCCTCCTTCTTCCGGCGGCAGCAAGGCGGCGCCGACGTCGCCGGAAAACAGGATTTTGGCTTTGCGATCATAGAGATTGAAATTCCCCGATGAATGCAGGTAATGCGCCGGTATCGCTTCCAGTGCCAGATTACCGAGTGGGATGGTGGTGCCTTCGTCGGGAATGGTGATAAATGTCTCGACCGTTCCGCCGAAATGAGGAACGAACGAACCCCACAGCCAACTCAGGTGGCATTTCAAGTCAGGGTTGAAATCCAGCCACAGCGCCAGCGACGAAATAATGTCCGGATCCTGATGCGAGGCGAATAAATGGCGAATGGTGTAAGGATCGATCTCGGCACTGATGGCGGAAAACACCGCAGAAAATATTTCCATGCCGCCGGGATCGGCAAGCAATGCTTCGCTGCCGTTAACCACCAGGTATTCGTTGGTGTCGATTAAAAAGTCCGGCTTTTCCGGGTCGCGCGCCACCGCCGCCCATTTATGCGAACCGTCTTCGTAGATGAATTCGAGTTTTTTCATTATTCCGCCAGTTGCGCACGCAGTAATTTCAAAGTGGAAAAAATCTCGTTTACCGTTTCCTCGATCTGGTTTGCCACTTGCTTCAGGGTGGCGCTCATATCGCCGCCATATACCGCTTCGATCTTGGCGCTACGCGATAAGGAGCCGCCTGATTCACACAACTGCAGGACGCGGTTGAGCTGAAGCCCGAGCTTGTGCCAATCCCGCCCGATCTCTTCCCCGGTTTTGCGCATACGCTCATCCATGCGCGCGAGTGCCGGTTCCGCAAGTTTCCGCATCTGCTGTCCCCGCGCAAGGATATTGAGCAGATGGCGTCGCTCGTGATATTGTTTCCGCATCGCGGCAGCATCCCGCACCAGTTCGAAAATCAGCGCC
>SCPW01000157.1 GCA_004298605.1 Gallionella sp. | reverse complement strand
CATCCGCAAACAGGTTGCGCGCAGTTTCGCCGACCGCCTCGTCCTGCAAAATTTTCGGGTAGCGCCCGGACAATTCCCAGGCGTGGAAGAACGGCGACCAGTCGATGTATTGGCTGATTTCGGCCAGCGGATAATCGCGCAATTCGCGCACGCCGAGGAAGGTTGGCTTGGGCGGCTGGTAATTCGCCCAGTCGATTTTTAAGCCGTGTTCGCGCGCCTGCGCCAGCGTGTAGCGCGCGCCCTGGCCTTTTTTACCGGCATGTAGTTCGCGCACATGCTGATAATCGGCCTTGATCTCGGCCACATAGTCATCGCGCAGCGTGGTGCTCAGCAAATTGCTGCACACGCCCACCGCGCGCGAGGCGTCGGTCACGTACACCGTCACGCCGTCGGGATAATTCGGCTCGATTTTCACCGCAGTGTGTACGCGCGACGTGGTTGCGCCGCCGATCATCAGCGGGATCTTGAAGCCCTGCCGCTGCATCTCTTTGGCGACATGCGCCATCTCTTCCAGCGACGGGGTAATCAGCCCGGACAGGCCGATGATGTCGGCGTTGTGCTCGCGCGCGGTGTCCAAAATCTGCTGGCACGGCACCATCACGCCCATGTTCACCACTTCGAAATTGTTGCACTGCAACACCACCGTCACGATGTTTTTGCCGATGTCGTGTACGTCGCCCTTGACCGTGGCCATGACGATCTTGCCCTTGGCGCTGGTGTTGCCGGTGCGCAATTTTTCCGCTTCGATGTACGGCACCAGATGCGCCACCGCCTGCTTCATCACGCGCGCCGATTTCACCACTTGCGGCAGGAACATTTTGCCCGCGCCGAACAGGTCGCCGACCACGTTCATGCCGGTCATCAGCGGGCCTTCGATCACCTCGACCGGGAACTTCGCCTGCTGGCGCGCCTCCTCGGTGTCTTCGACAATATAGGTGGTAATCCCTCTGACCAGCGCGTGGGTGAGCCGCTCCTGCACCGTGCCTTTGCGCCATTCCAGATCCTCGACTTGCGCCTTCGCGCCGGTCTTCACCGTCTCGGCCAGCGCGACCAGTTTCTCACCAGCGTCTGGACTGCGGTTCAGCACCACATCTTCCACCGCATCGCGCAACGCCTGCGGGATCTGCTCGTACACGCCGAGCTGTCCGGCATTCACGATGCCCATGGTCAGCCCGGCTTTGATCGAGTGGTACAAGAACACGGTATGGATCGCCTCGCGCACCGCCTCGTTGCCACGGAACGAGAACGATACGTTGGACACGCCGCCGCTGATTTTCGCGTAAGGCAGATGCTGCTTGATCCAGCGTACCGCCTCGATGAAATCTACCGCGTAGTTGTTGTGCTCTTCGATGCCGGTGGCGATGGCGAAAATGTTCGGGTCAAAAATAATGTCTTCCGCCGGGAAGCCGACCCGGTTCACCAGAATGTCATAGCTGCGCTGGCAGATTTCGATCTTGCGCTGGTAAGTATCGGCCTGACCTGTTTCGTCGAAGGCCATCACCACCGCCGCCGCACCGTAACGCTTGACCAGTTGCGCGTATTTGACGAACGGTTCTTCGCCTTCCTTGAGGCTGATCGAATTCACCACCGCCTTGCCCTGCACGCATTTCAGCCCGGCCTCGATCACCTCCCACTTGGACGAGTCGATCATCAGCGGCACGCGCGAAATATCCGGTTCAGAGGCGAGCAGGTTGACGAACTTGGTCATCGCCGCCTGAGAATCGAGCATCGCCTCGTCCATGTTGATGTCGATGATCTGCGCGCCGTTCTCCACCTGCTGGCGCGCCACGCTGACCGCCTCGGTGTAATCGCCGCTCAAAATCAGCCGCGCAAACATCTTCGAGCCGGTGACGTTGGTGCGCTCGCCGACGTTGACGAACAGCGAATCGTCGCCGACGTTGAACGGCTCCAGCCCGGACAGGCGCAGCTTCTTTTCGATGTCGGGAATGCGGCGCGGCGGTACGTCTTTGAGCGCCTCGGCAATCGCCTTGATATGCGCGGGTGACGTGCCGCAGCAGCCTCCGGCGATATTCAAAAATCCGCTGGTGGCAAATTCCCTGACCAGTCGCGCGGTAGTTTCCGGCGTTTCGTCGTAACCGGTTTCCGACAAGGGATTGGGCAGCCCGGCGTTGGGGTGTGCGCTCACGTAACAAGTGGCGACGCGCGACAATTCCTCGACGTATGGGCGCATCAGTTCCGCGCCCAGCGCGCAGTTCAGCCCGATGGACAGCGGCTTGGCATGTGACAGCGAATTCCAGAACGCCTCGGTGGTCTGCCCCGACAGCGTGCGCCCGGACGCATCGGTGATGGTGCCGGAAATCATGATCGGCACGCGTACCGCGTGGCGCTCGAAATACTGCTCGATGGCG
>SCPW01000156.1 GCA_004298605.1 Gallionella sp. | reverse complement strand
CTGGCGCGCAACTCTTCGATAACCGCCCTGACCTGGGTCAGGTTGGGCAATGCCTCGCGCTCGGTGATCTCCAGCACAATTTTCTCGCACGGCACGCCGAAGCTTTGCACCAGCTCCGGAATCCCGCGCACCCACTCGATATTGTTGAAGCTGCGCGGGAAAAGATTAAAGAAAAACTTGGCCTGCGGGTGGGTTGCGGCAATTTTGGCGTAATGCGCCAGCCCCTTGCGGAACACTTCGCGGTCGAGCTCCTGCGCCATGCCCAGCTCCTCGGCGACATCGATAAACTCTCCCGCCGGAATGAACACTCCGCCATCGCGTATCCGCACCAGCACCTCGAAAGCCATCACATCGCCGGTCCGCACGTTGACGATAGGCTGCAAAAAAGCCTCGATACGGCCTTCGCGCAAGGCGCTGCGCAAAATATCGCCCTGCCTGAAAATGGCCATCATGCTGCGGTCTTCGCCGGGCTCCGCCGTCATTACCTGGTTTTTGCCGTGTGTCTTGGCCTTGTACAACACCACATCCATCGCCGCGTAAATTTCATCCTCGGTCTTGCCGTCCTCGGGGAAGCTCACCATGCTGAAGCTGGCGGTGGTGCGTATTTTGCCGACCGGCAATTCAAACTCCCTGTCGCTCAGCGTCTGGTGCAATTTGTTCGCGACCTGCAGCCCGCTCGCCGCCGTTGTCTCCGGAAGAACGATGGCGAACTCGTCGCCGCCCACGCGGGTCAGCAGATCGCCTCGGCGCAGGCCATCGCCCAGCATCGCGCCGAGCTCCTTGAGCACCAGGTCGCCGACCACGTGGCCAAACGTATCGTTGATGTATTTGAAATTATCCAGATCGACCATGATTACCGCGAAGTGGAGCTCGTGCCGCCCGGCACGGATAATTTCATACTTCAGGAATTCCTCGAATTTGCGCCGGTTATACAAACCGGTTAACGGATCGTGCATGGAAAGCTCTTCCAGCCGCATGTTGTATTCCCGTACGGTGGCCAACAGGTGGTTGAAATACTCGGCCAGCAACCTCAATTCGACTATCCACCTCACGCCGCTGACCCGGTGATCCAGGTTCATATCGTCGGTCACTTGCCGCATGACGCCCGCCAGGCTCGTGATGGGCACCACCACCAACTGGCGCAGTTTGAAATACAGTGCGAGAAATACCAGCCCGATCACCAGCAGAGTATATCCGACTATCGTGTTGATCACGTAGCCGAACGACAATTTCAGACTTCCGATGGAATGGGTGATGTCGATTACCCCATGCACCGCCCCTATGCGGGATTGCGTGTGGCATGACAGGCACTCTTTCTCCGCGCGCACCGGGTACAGGTAGCGGATGCTCGCTTTGTCCGGCAACAGCATCGCGTCCTGCCCGCTGTCCATCGCCTGCCCGAGCGCGCTATCTCCCCGGATAGACGCGCGATCCCCTTCCATCTCGCCGAACTGCCGCGCCACCGCTTCACCGCGAAAAATCCTTATTTTCGTATCCGGCAATGTGGAATTGAGCCGCTCGACGACCTCGCTGATTTCCTGTTTGCTCCAGCCCTTGCGCATCACCGAATACAGGCTCTGGAACACCAGCCTGGACGTTTGCCTGGCCTCGTCGCGCGCCAGCTCATGCACCGCCCGGTCGCGCGCTATTCC
>SCPW01000155.1 GCA_004298605.1 Gallionella sp. | reverse complement strand
GGAACCGCCGCTGCCGAACAGGCCCAGGACGATGCCGGTGATTGCACCGGAAATGATGGCCAGGAAAATCATGATGCCTCCTACACGCTAAAAGTTCGTAGGATTGATAATATACTATTCAAACGAACTTTAGAATATGGGGATGAAAATATTTATACCTGTCTGTTCCGTTATGAGCCCATTGGAATGTTCTTGCATGTGGGGGATTTTTATACATTTCGTCGGGCGGTGGCTCATTGCAGCAGGCGCATCAACTGATCCACCGTCAGGACAAGCAGGCCAAACATCAGATGGCTCATCACCTTGGTGTTGCCTTTGACCCAAACAGGGTTGCCGCCGAACTCATCCTTGAGTCGCGCATTCATCCGTTCTGCCACCGTGCGCTCGTTGTAGCGCACGGCCTCGGCTGGGTCGAATTCAAGTTTCTTGCCGCCGCGTGGGTTATGGTCGATCAGCGGGACATGTCCCAGATCCTTGCAATGTTCCCGTAACTCGGCACTGCAATACGCGGCATCCATCACGTCGTAGAGGTTTGTCACCCGCGCCGCTGTCAGATGCGACAGGGGAATGGCCGCCTGGCTGTCGTGCATCGAGGCGCTGCTGAGGATGGCGGCTATCGGCACACCGCAGTCGGCGGTGTCGATGTGCAGCTTGTAACCGTTCCAGCTGACCTTGTAGCCTTGGGCATTGCACTTGGTGCCCCGGTCGCAGGCACGAGGCAGGTCGTCCTGCATCTGCGCCAGGGTTTGGCTGCGTTGTTGTTGGATGCGGGTAAGTTTGGGCACGCGCGTCTCGTCAAGGCGCGGGCGTCCGCGCTTCTTCGGCTCGGCGGGCGTGGCGGGCTCGGCGGGCGTGGTGCCGGGCAAGACGGCCTGTAGCGCCGGCGTCGCCTCGACGGGTGCCGGAGCGGGTTTGGCGGGGCGCTCGCGCGCTTCTATCGCCGTGCCGTCACGGCTGATGTGGCCGATCAGTTCCGTTCCAAGGTGCGTCTCGACCAGCGCTTGGTGCACGCGCTCGGCCAGGCGGCTCTGGGCAAACTCGGCAAAGGCGCGGGAGAAGGTGGCTTCGTCTGGCAGCCGCGTCCAGCGAGAAAAGCCGCAGATGCGCCGCAAGGCGCGATCCACCGTCAAGCGATCGATCAGCGCGACGGTGGTCGTCAGCCCGAGCACCGCCTTGGCGACAAAACCATTGGCCAGCGCGCCGCGATCCTTCGGCGGGCGCCCGATCCCATGCCAGGCCGGCACAAATTCTTCGATACGCGCCCACTCCAGGATGTGGATCAGCTTCACCAGCTTCGGTGTCAGGCCTTCAACTTCCTGACCCAGCCCGGGAATGAGTTCTTCCTGTATCACAGACCACCGTTGCAGTAATCCAGCTCGTTGCGTAGTATTCATCCCGGGCGCCCGATGTGTTTCTCGATAACTCACATTTTGCCAGCAATGGCGGCGCCCATACCCGCTTTTTGCAGCAATAATTCAAACACGAATGGTGGGTTTTGCAACTACCTC
>SCPW01000154.1 GCA_004298605.1 Gallionella sp. | reverse complement strand
CCAGCGACTTGGCTGCTGTTTTTGAGCAGCCTGGTCGAATGGCTAGTAGTTCCATCAGAGGGCCGGGGTGGGGTAACACCCGATGCAATAAAACTGTAACACCCCGCAAAAAAATCACTCGGTAAAAACGAAACCCTTCTCCCTGACGACGCGCAGGCATGCGTCCACCGCCACCGGGTCGAGCTGGGCGCCGCGGCCCCGTGTTATTTCGTCGATCGCCGCGTCCATGCCCAGGCCGGGGCGGTAAGGGCGGTTGGCCGACATCGCCTCGACCACGTCGGCCACCGCCAGAATGCGCGCCTCCAGCGCAATCTGCTCACCCTTTAGCCCCAGCGGATAACCGGAACCGTCCATGCGCTCGTGATGCTGGCGCACCATGTCGGCCACCGGCCAGGGGAAGGCGATTCCCTTCACGATCTCATAACCGGCTTCGGCATGGGTTTTGATCAGGCCGAACTCGATGCCGGTGAGTCGCCCCGGCTTGCCCAGAATTTCCGCCGGCACCGAGATTTTTCCGATGTCGTGGATCAGCCCGCCGAAATGGATGCCTTCGATCAACTCGTGTGCGAGCCCCATCTCCTCTCCGATGGCCGCCGCCAACTGCGCCACCCGGCGCTGGTGACCGGCGGTGTAGGGATCGCGCTGTTCCAGCGTGGCGGCAATGGCGCCGATGGTATCCTCCATCGCCACGCGCAACTGTTCCTGGTTTTGCCGCTGAAGCTCTTCAACCTGCTTGCGCTTGGTGACGTCATCATAGATGGCTACGATTTCACCGGAGGGTAATTTGTACACATAATTCACCACCCAGATGGAGAGGCGATTATCCCGATAGAACGAATCGGGCTGATGCTGGGGCTTGCCGGTGCTCCATACCTGTCGGAACACCTCGAACAGCCCCATCTCTATCACACCCGGGAACAGTTCCAGCACCCCCCTGCCGACAGCCTGCTCCCGGCTTGTCTGGCAGATGCGCTCGCCCGCCCGATTCATTTCCTTCAGGATGAAATCCTCGCCGCCATTCCGCGCAGTATAAACGGCCACACCGCTGCTCATGCTGTCGAACAACTGCCGGTATCTCTCGATGCTTTCCCCGAACGCCCGCTCCGCCCGCTTGCGCTCGGTGATGTCGTGGATGATCCCGATGGCACTCCAGCAGCCTTTCAATTTGATCGCCGAGATGGATAGCTCGACGGGGAATTCGCTGCCGCTCTTGCGCAGCGCAGAAATCTCGGTGACCTTGCCGACCACCGGCCCTTCACCGGTTTCCCGGAAGCGTGCAAAGCCATGTTCCGCATCGCCGCGGTAGCGGTGCGGGGGGAGCAGTTGGTGCATCGGCTGCCCCACCGCTTCCTCACGGCTGTACCCGAACATCTGTTGCGCGGCGGGGTTCCAGTCGGTAATCCGGCCTTGCACGTCGACAATGACAATCGCGTTCGGCGCGGTGGCGAGGATTTGCCGGAAGCGTTCCTCGCTCTCGCGCATTTCCCGGAACACCAGGAAATAGAGCGCCGGAGCGACGAGTGCAGTGAGCAGGAGAACGCCGCCGAATTCCCAGTAAGCACCCGTGGCGGTTCCGTGAATGAGCGCATCATGGGCTACCAGCATGATAAAAAGCTCAACCGCCGCGATGAGTAAAGTTATCGCTAGCGTCACTCCCAGAGGGGTGTTCAGTAACTCTGTCAGCTTTTTGTTTTTCATATTGCGCTCATCCGTTCCGGCCATTCATCAGATTGATGTTTCCCGCTATTTTGTCGTTTCATCTTTCCAATCTTGCCCCCTCCCCAGCCTTCTGATGGAACTGCTAGCCATTCGACCAGGCTGCTCAAAAACAGCAGCCAAGTGCTGGTTACACCGCACGCTGCGCGCGCAAGGGAGGGAGCTTTTGCCCCTTCCCCCGCTTTTCCCGGGCCGATCAATCTGCTGCCCCATAATCCGTATCCTTGACGACGCGCAGGCACGCGTCCACCACGTCGGGGTCGAGCTGTGCGCCGCGCTCCCGGACCAGCATATCTAGCGCCGCGTCTCTTCCCAGGGCAGCGCGGTAGGGGCGGTATGCCATCATCGCTTCCAGCGCGTCGGCCACAGCCAGAATACGCGCTTCCAGTATGATCTGCCCGTTCTTGAGCCCCTCCGGGTAACCGGAACCATCCAGGCGTTCGTGGTGTTGCAGCACCATTTGCGCCACCGGCCAAGGGAATTGAATGTCTTTCACGATCTCGAAACCCGTCCGGGTGTGCTGCTTGACCAGGGAAAATTGCAAGTCGGTCAGCCTGCCTGGCCGGTTGACGATTTCGGCGGGCACGGCCACCGTGCCGATGTTGTGCAACAGGGCGCCGAAGCGGATGCCTTCCACCTGCTGCGGCGGCAGCCCCATTTCGGTGGCGATGGCGGCCGCGAGCCTGGCCGTGTGCTGCTGGTGGCCGGCGGCGTAGGGGTCGCGCTTTTCCAGGGTGAGTGCGATGGCCGTGATGGTCTGCTCCAATACCCGGCGCAGCTCGGCGGCTGAGCAGTCGCGCTCGGCGCGCGTCCGCAGGGTGACGATGCCGTAAGCGACATCGCCGGCCAACTCTTTCATGAGTTTGAGCTCGGCGGCATCGAACGCCTCCGTATTCGATGAGAACACCGTCAGCACACCATAAAGGCGATCGCCGTTGATGAGCGGCAGAGCCAACCCCGCTCCGATACCCAGCCCGACCAGTTTTTCCAGGCCGTATTCCGTATCGTTGGATACCGTGACCTGGCGCGTATTCTGGGCGGCGAGGGTTATGCAGCGGCGCGCGTACTCCGGGTCGCGCTGCAATTCGGCAAGGCCCTGGCGGATGGCGTCGCCGCCCGAGCATGAAACCAGTTGGGGAAAGTTTTCCGGCTCTTCGCCGGGAAAGAATACCCCGGCAAAGAGATGCTCCCCGACTTCAACAATGTGGCTGCATGCGTTCCGGAACAGCTCTTCCTCGGTGTCGGCGCGCACCAGCGCCATGTTGCAGGCGGAGAGGGTGCGCAGCGCGCGGTTCACGCGCTCCAGTTCCCGCTTCTCCAGCAGCAGCTCGGCGGTGCGCGCGCGCACCTGGTCGTCCAGGCTCTCGTTCAGCAGGTTGACCTGGGTCTGGATGCGTGTCAGGTCGCGGTTCTGGGACATGCTGTTCTCATACACCGAGAGCAGCAAATTCAGCGCCTGCTGGGTGCCGCCGGTGATAGTGTAGAGCCTGGCGTCATATTCCACTTTTTCCGAGCGCCGCTCTTCGGCGCGCCTCCTGAGAATCGGCGTGGCGCGCAGCGCGCGGATGCGTTCCAGCAGGATGGCTTCGACGAACGGCTTGGTGATGTAGCCGTCGGCGCCGGAGTCGATCGCCTGCATGATGTTTTCCGGTTCGGACAGCATCGTGAGCAGAATTACCGGGACATTCCACAGCGCCTCGTCGTACTTGATGGCATGGCACAACTGATAGCCATCCATCAGCGGCATATTGATGTCGCTCACGATCAGGGCGGGACGGCGCGCACGCGCGGCCTGCAAGCCTTCCTCGCCGTTCCTTGCCACCGTCGCGCGGTAGCCCGCCCTGCACAGGCAGCGGTGCAGCAGCTCGGCTTCCACCGGGCTATCTTCGACGATCAGGATTTCCGGCGGCGCGCCGGAGGGGTTGGTTTGTTTGGTCATTTTTTATTCCTTATTTTTCGCCTTGCTGCACTGTTTGCTCCCCTCTCCCCCGGCCCCTCTCCCACAAGTGGGCGAGGGGAGCGTTTACATTTCTAGTGGCCACTATTACTCCCCTCTCCCGCAAGCGGGAGAGGGGTTGGGGGAGAGGGTAAGCGTCAAGCGTATCTGCTCCAACACGCTCTCCAACTGCTGCATGACTTCGTTATTCCAAAAACGCAGTACTGTATAGCCTTGGCTGCGCAACCACGTATCCCGATGCCGATCATATTCCACCTGTTCGGAATGTTGTCCGCCGTCGAGCTCAATAATCAACCGTCGCTCCACACACACAAAATCTACAATATAGCGACCCATGGGCTTTTGCCGCTTAAACTTCAAACCCATGAAACGGTGCGCCCGCAGGTGATACCACAGCCGCTGCTCAGCTTCAGTCTGGTTGGTGCGCAGGGTCTTGGCATTGCTCAACGCTCTCCCTTCACTCATCACCCTCTCCCCCGACCCCTCTCCCACAAGTGTGAGAGGGGAGCGTTTGTATTTCCAGCCACGTCATTACTCCCTTCTCCCGAAGATTGAAAATTGCATTTCTCGTTCGCTTCCTCTCCCGCTTGCGGGAGAGGATTGAGGAGAGGGTGCTCTTGCGGGAGAGGGGAGGATTTTGACCTATCGCAGCAATCCCTCATCATCATTTCCCCGCTGCCCCGCCAACGATGCCATGATTATTCACCAGTGCCTCCAGCATCGGCGCGATCTGCTCCAGCGGCAATATGTGCTGCACCGCGCCCAGTTCCACCGCCTGCTTGGGCATGCCATACACCGTGCTGCTGGCCTCATCCTGGGCGATGGTGACGCCGCCTGCGGCGGCGATGCTCGCCATGCCATCGGCGCCGTCGCGCCCCATCCCCGTCAGCAACACGCCCACCGCACCGCCGCCGAAACAGCGTGCCGCCGCGCGCATCGTGACGGTCACCGAGGGGCGATGTCCGTCGATGGGCGCCGCCAGGGAAAGCGCGAAGCGTCCGCCGCCGTTGTCCAGTTCCAAATGAACGTCCTCGGGTGCGAAATAAACTACCCCCGCTTGCGGTGTCTCGCCATGCGCGGCCTTGCGTACCGGCAGCGGGCAAATTTCGGCCAGCCACATCACCATCTCGGGCAAGAAACTACTGCCGATATGCTGGACGCACACCACCGGCAGCGGGAATTTGGCGGACAGGCTTCCCAGAATTTCGCGCAGGGCCTGCGGCCCGCCGGTGGAGGCGCCGATCACCACGATGCGCGGCGGAGCTTGCGGGCGTGGCATCACGGTGGGTCTGGGAGCAGGCTTGGCGGCTGACACCCCATTGTGTCGGCGGAATACCCGCACGCCGGACAGGATGCGTATCTTGCTGGCCAGTTCATTGGCCAGCTTGTCCAGGTCGGCGCCGAGAATGTCGCGCGGCTTGGGCAGGATGTCCACCGCGCCCGCTTCGAGCAGCCGGAAAATGTTGGGTGAGCCCGGCTCCACCGACACGCTCACCACCAGAATCGGACGCGGATAATTGGCCATCGCCTCGCGGGTGAATTCCAGCCCGTCCATCACCGGCATGTGCAGGTCGACACAGATCACGTCTGGGTTCAAGGCCGGCAGCAGATCGAGCGCTTCCCTGCCATTGGCGGCGGTGCCCACCACCTGGATCTCGGGAAAGCGCGACAGCATGCGTTGCAGGATATGCAGCACGAGCTGGGAGTCGTCTATCAGCAGCACCCTGATTGGGGATTGCGGATTTCGGATTGCGGAATTTGTTGTGGTCATTTTTTGTTTGTTCTGGCTGTTTTGATAGATGAGACCGTGATGGCTACGAGTTCGTCAGCTTCCGCCATGAGCGCTTGTAATTTGGCCAACGGCAGAATTTTCGCCTCGGTCAGCAGTTCCATCCAGTAGATACATTCGTCCGCCTCTTCCTCTACGATTCCCATCTTGGCAATAAAATCTGCCACAGATTTCGCGCGACACGCCGCGCGATAATTTGCACCCACCGATGTCCCAGAGCGGAGCAATTGCCTGCCAATTACCTCAGCCGTCCTACCAGTCGGCAAGCTATCAACCAGCCCAATAATTCGCAACGCGAAACTCTTGGTTCGCTCTTTCAAGTGCGGAGTGCTGATTGCGGAATGCGGACTCATTCCGCACTCCGCATTCTCAATTCCGCATTCGATCTGTTCCGCACTCCGAATTCAGCATTCCGCATTCAAATGAGCCTTTTTAAAGTTTCCAGCAGCACGCGCTGGTCGAACGTGGGTTTGGGGAGATAGGCATTGGCGCCCGCCTCCAGCCCGCGCCGCTTGTCCTCGTCGGAAGAAAGCGTGGTCACCAGGATCACCGGCAAATCCTTGTAGCGCGGCTCCTGGCGAATGTGCGCGGTGAGCGTCAGGCCGTCCATGTTGGGCATCACGATGTCCGACACTACGGCGGCGAAGGAGCGGCGGCCAAGCGCGTTGACGGCATCCACTCCGTCCACGGCGGCGACCACCTCGTACCCGGCGTCTTCGAGGATGCGTTTTTCCATGGCGCGCACCAGCGCCGAATCTTCCACCAGCAGAATCGAATGCGGATTGCGGGTTGCGGATTGCGGAATGGGTTCGGCGCTCCGCAATCCGGATTCCGCAATCCGCACTCCCTTGTGTGCTGTGCGTACCAGATCGGCTGGATTCAGCACCGCGCAAATCTCGCCGCTGCCCAGCATGGTAAGCGCGGCAACGTTACGCACCCGCACGAGCGGCGCGCCCAGCGGCTTGGCAACCACCTCTTCTTCGTCCAGCAACTCGTCCACGCGCAACCCCAGCCGCTCGTCGCCTACCTGGAGCACGATGCACACCAGCCCTCTCCCCACCCCTCTCCTGGAGGGAGAGGGGGCAATCGCCCTCTCTCCCGCAAGCGGGAGAGAGTTGGAGAGAGGGTAAGCCTCCGCCAATTCCAGCAAATCAGCCAGACGCGGCGCGATGACCGGCTGCCCGTCCAGCTTGATGGCGGGGCGTCCTTCGAGGGTGAACAAATCTTCCTCGCGCACGCGCAGCGAGGTATGCACGAATTCGATCGGCAACCCATAGCGGCGGTCGCCAACAGCAGCCAGCAGCAGGCGCGTGGTAGCGAGGCTCAGCGGCAGGCGCACCTGCATCACCGTACCCTGCTGCGGTGCAGACTCGATGCGGATATCGCCCTTGAGGCGCTCCACATTGACCCGTACCACGTCCAGCCCCACGCCGCGCCCGGAGAGCTCGGTGACAAAGGCGCTGGTGGAGAAGCCGGGCAGGAATATCAGTTGCTGCAATTGCGCCGCATTCGAATGCGGAGTGCTGATTGCGGATTGCGGAATTAAATCCGCACTCCGCATTCTCAATTCCGCATTCGTAATCAGCCCGCGCTTCAACGCCACCTGCCGGACCGCTTCCATATCCAGGCCGCGGCCATCGTCGCGCACTTCCAGCAGCACCGTGCTGTCTTCACGCAACGCGCGCAGCCGCACCATGCCACCGCGCGGCTTGCCCTGCCGTTCGCGCTCGTCAGGCGCTTCGATGCCGTGGTCAATCGCGTTGCGCAGCAGGTGCATCAGCGGGTCTTTCATTTCTTCGAGGATGCGTTTGTCCACGCCGATCTCGCCGCCTTCGATCACCAGTTCCGCCTCTTTGCCTTGCGCCTTGGCGAGGTCATGCACCATGCGCGGGAACAGCGCGAACACGGTGGACAGCGGGAGCAGGCGCGCGGCATGCACCCGGTCTTCCAGCGTGTTGACCGTGGTTTCCAGGCGTGCGCTGTCTTCGTAGAAGGCGTCGCGCGCTTCCTTGAGCCTTTTTCCCAATTCCGCAATCCGCAATCCGCAATCCGCAATGCCTTTCCTGTTGCTGCGCTCCAGTATCGCCCATTGCTCCAATAGATCATCCATCAACGACAGCCGGTGCTGCGCCCGCCCCTCGATCACGCTGAGCTCGCCCACCAGCGTGAGCAGATCATCCAGCTTGCGCGTTTCCACGCGCACAGTTTCGATGCGGAAAGGTGCATCCGAATGCGGAATGGGGATTGTGGATTGCGGAATATTCGATTGCGGAGTGGGGATTGCGGATTGCGGAATATTCGATTGCGGAGTGGGGATTGCGGATTGCGGAATATTCGATTGCGGAATGGGGATTGTGGATTGCGGAGTATCCGATTGTGGAGGGGCACTGGTTTTTAATTCCGCAATCCGCAATCCGAAATCCGCATTAGGTTGTTCCGCAATCTGCATTCCGCATTCGATCATGACCAGCCCGCGCAAATCGCCCAGCACGGCCGTCATGCGTTCGATCGCATCCCGCGTGAGCGGCGTCTCGCCTTTACGTGCCGTATTCAAGATAGTTTCCAGACCATGTGCGGCAGTTTCGATTTTGGACAGCCCCAACATGCGCGCCGCACCTTTCAGGCTGTGGGATTCGCGGAACACCTCCTCCAGCAGCGGCTGGTCGGCGGGCGTTTTTTCCAGGCGCAGCAGGCCGTCATCGAGGCGCGCGAGATGCTCCGCGCTTTCCGCCTTGAATAGCTGGGCCAGTTCTTTGTCTTCGATCATGGCGCACCCCCTCCACGCCCCTCCCCCGCACGCTTGCAGGGGTTAACGTGAATCTCGCGTAGCGATTCGTTCGCCTCCTCTCCCGCAGGCGGGATAACCAGCGACTTAGCTGCGGTCTTTGGCAGCTTAGTCGAATGGCTAGTTGTTTCATCCAGAGGATTGAGGAGAGGGCAACGGGGAAAGTTTTTTATCATCATCATAATTTTTGAAAAGATCAATAACCGGGAATCTCATGCGCTGTGGCTGTATCGGCGCTCTTCTGCCGGTTCGCGCTCCCATTGCGCGAGCCATTGCATCAGCTCGCCAGATGTCGTTTCATATTGCTCGATCATCTCGTCGTTTGGCATGGTGCGGACAATGCCCAGGGCGGCGCGGCGCAAGGCTTGCGCGCGCAACATATCTCCGGCGCGCTCGCAGAGAGCCGCCAGCTCCATGTGTGCGGCCACGAAATGCGGGTCGAGATAAAGAACCTTGTTCAGGTAATCCCTGGCCAGCTCGAAATCACCCCTGAGCTGAGCCAACTGTGCCAGCAGAAAATAGGGGGCTGTTGCCAGCGGATTGATGGCCAATGCCTTATGGCATATTTGCTCGGCCTGTTCATATTCGCCGCGGTCGGCATACGCCCGTGCTTCATCGGGCAACGACGCACCCTCTCCCCAGCCCTCCCCCGCAAGCGTGGGAGGGGGTATGTTGTGTGTATCCCCCGCGCTACGCGCGGGGGAGGAAGCTGCAACTCCTTCTCCTGCCAACTTTTTCTCCGGATATTCCCCAGAATTTTTCTCCAGATATTCCCCAGAAGAGGCAATGGTTTCCCTCTCCCTCTGGGAGAGGGGTGGGGGAGAGGGTTCGGCAGGCGCATGAACCCGCCGCCGATACACTACCCCCTCGGCAAACAGCCTGGATTCCAGTTCCGGCGCCTGATGGCCTGTGAGTTCGGTATGCGCGGTCAGCAGATAGCCGCCTTCGCGCAGTGTCGCCGCAAACTTTGCCGCGACCGCAGTCGCGGCAAGAGAGTCGAAATAGATGAACACGTTGCGGCACAGAATCAGATCCATGTCGTGCAACTCCGAAGCCGGGTCCGGAAATGGCTCACTGACAAGATTGGAAACGCGCAGCGCGACCATGCGGCGGATACGCTCATCCAACACAAACGATTGCGGGGCAGCCGATTGCTGATTGAAGTAGCGTTGCTGTATTTCTGGAGGAACCATGCGGAACGACCACTTCCCATACTGCGCGCGCCGCGCCCTGGCAATTGCCGCCGAATCGATATCGGTGCCGAGGATCAGGATGTCCCACTCGCCGCGCTCCGGCAGCAGCATATCCACCAGCATGGCCAGAGAATAGACCTCTTCGCCGCTGGCGCAGCCCGCGCTCCACAGGCGCAGAATCTTGTCATGGCGGTGCTGCCCGATCAGTTCGGGCAGCAGACGCAAGCGCAGCAGATCGAACTGGCCGTGGTCGCGGAAGAAAAATGTCTCGCCGCTGGTAAAGGCGCGCGCGAACTCCTCCCACTCTTCACTTGCCTGCCTGCCGGCGAGAAAAGCCCGGTAATCTTCCGGCGAATAACCCAGATGCGCGGCATGCTCGCGCAACATGGCGGCGAAATGGTCGCGCGCATCGTCCGGGATGCGCAGGCCAATCTGGCGCGCGGCCAGTTGCGTCAATTCATCAAGCAATGCCATGTTGTTCATGGTTGGCAATTTCAAATAGAGGGTTGGTGTGGGGGCGGGTTTGAAAGAAAAATCATCACGCAATCGCCTTCAAATTTTCCGCCGCCTCGTTCAATTTCTGCACGCCGACCTTGGTTTGGC
>SCPW01000153.1 GCA_004298605.1 Gallionella sp. | reverse complement strand
CGGCGACAACGTCAGCATCACCGTCAACCTGATCAACCCGATCGCGATGGAAGAAGGCCTGCGCTTCGCGATCCGCGAAGGTGGCCGCACCGTCGGCGCGGGCGTGGTGGCAAAGATTATCGAGTAAGGAAATGAGAAGGGGTAAGGGGGAAGAGGGAAGGGTTTAACCCTTCTCCCTTCACTCTTCTCCCTTCCCCGATTTAGGCCAGTAGCTCAATTGGTAGAGTATCGGTCTCCAAAACCGAGGGTTGGGGGTTCGAGACCCTCCTGGCCTGCCAAAAAAGTAAGGGGTCTCTAAAAATCCAGATTTCGCCCAAATGCAAGGCGTGGAAAAAACTTCTCAGCGCCGCATATATTTGATATGTAAGCAAGAAATTTTTTACACAACGCAGCAGATGGGATGAAATGTGGGTTTTTAGAGATCCCGTAAGTAAAAGTTAATTGGAATAATTGCGCATGGCGGACAAAATTAAGTTGCTCGTTGCCTTTTTGCTGGTGGTGGCGGGCATCGCGGGTTTCTATTACTTGGGCGACAGCGCGGCTGTGTTGAAGCTTGCATCGGTGCTGACCGGTTTGTTGCTGGCTGCCGGTGTGGCATGGACCAGCGAACCGGGTAAACAGTTTTTTGCGTTTGGCCAGGATTCTGTTGCCGAGGCGAAACGGGTGGTCTGGCCGACGCGCAAGGAAACGTTGCAAACCACGGGTGTGGTGCTTCTGTTCGCCGTCACCATGGCCTTGTTTTTGTGGCTGGTGGATGCCGGTCTGATGATGGCGGTAAATATGCTGATGGGGCGGGGTGAGTGATGGCCATGAATTGGTATGTTGTTCATACGTACTCGCAGTTTGAGAAAAGCGTGCAGCGCGCATTGACCGAGCGCATCCAGCGCGAGGGCATGCAGGATAAGTTTGGCCAGATTCTGGTTCCAGTCGAGGAAGTGGTGGAGCTGAAGTCCGGGCAAAAGAGTATTTCGGAGCGCAAGTTTTTCCCGGGTTACGTGCTGGTCGAAATGGAAATGACCGACGAAAGCTGGCATCTGGTGAAAAGCACGCCAAAAGTGACTGGCTTCCTGGGTGGTTCGGCAATGAAACCCACACCGATCAGCGAAAAGGAAGTGCAGCGCATCATGCAGCAAATGCAGGCCGGGGTTGAAAAGCCCAGACCCAAGGTGCTGTTCGAGGTGGGCGAGTCGGTACGTGTCAAGGAAGGTCCGTTCACGGATTTCAACGGCATGGTCGAGGATGTCAATTACGACAAGAATAAGATACGTGTGGCGGTGACCATTTTTGGCCGATCGACACCCGTGGAGCTGGATTTCGGCCAGGTAGAAAAAGGCTGAAGAGCGAGAAATGCAGATGGGGAACGCAGCCTGCAAAAAATGCAGATGCCGTTTCCCCTTTTCTATTTCTCATCGTTGGGGAGAAACTGAAGGTTTCGCTAGCACCCGTTTGACAGGAGAGCATCATGGCAAAAAAAGTTGTTGGCTACATCAAGCTGCAAGTGCCTGCAGGTAAGGCAAATCCAAGTCCACCGATTGGCCCGGCATTGGGCCAACGCGGTCTGAACATCATGGAGTTCTGTAAAGCGTTTAACGCGCAAACCCAGGGCATTGAACCAGGTTTGCCGATTCCGGTGGTTATCACCGCATTCGCGGACAAGAGCTTCACCTTCATCATGAAGACGCCACCCGCGACCATTCTGATCAAGAAGGCAGCCGGTATCCAAAAAGGGAGCAAAACGCCCCATACCGACAAGGTGGGCAAGCTGACCCGCAAGCAAGCGGAAGAAATTGCAACAACCAAGATGCCGGATCTGACCGCTTCCGATATGGACGCCGCTGTGCGCACCATCGCGGGCAGCGCGCGCAGCATGGGTATCACCGTGGAGGGTGTGTGACATGTCTAAACGCTATAAAGCAATTGCAGCCAAGGTTGACCGCAATAAGCTGTATCCCTTGAGCGATGCGCTGAATCTGGTTAAAGAAACTGCCGTGGCGAAGTTCGATGAATCTATCGACGTCGCGGTGAATTTGGGCGTTGATGCGCGCAAGTCCGACCAGTTGGTGCGCGGCTCCGTGGTGTTGCCCAAGGGAACCGGCAAGACCGTGCGTGTCGCGGTATTCTCGCAAGGCGCCAAGGCTGAAGAAGCCAAGGCTGCCGGCGCAGACATCGTTGGTTTTGAAGATTTGGCCGAATCCATCAAAGGTGGCAATCTGAACTTTGATGTGCTGATCGCCAGCCCGGACGCGATGCGTTTGGTCGGCCAACTGGGCCAGATACTCGGTCCGCGCGGTTTGATGCCTAACCCAAAGGTCGGCACGGTGTCGGCTGATGTGGCCGGTGCGGTGAGGAATGCCAAGGCCGGTCAAGTGCAATATCGCACCGACAAGAACGGCATCGTGCAATGCACCATCGGTCGCGCTTCGTTTGCGCCGGAAGCCTTGCGCGAAAACCTGCTGGCATTGATCGATGCGCTGAACAAGGCCAAACCGGCGGCTTCCAAGGGAATCTATCTGCGCAAGGTGTCGATTTCCAGCACCATGGGCGCGGGTATCCGTGTTGAGCAGGCCAGTTTGACTGCATAACGTTTTGGATTTGCTTGGCGGGATGATGTTCCGCCGGCATTTGTTTTTGGACTGCTGGCGTGTATGCAGCATCCAAGACCGGTGGAGCCGTAAGGCTTAATGCTCGGGAGAGGGTTGATGATGTGTTTGAGGATTTTCTGTCCTCTGCCATCTGTCTTCTGTCCTCTGAATCCCCCGTAGATGGTGCGTCCGCGAGCAGGAATCGTTGTTTTCCTGGCTCATGGTCGCTGTTGTAAACGATGGGGTGCGCGCGAGCGCATTCCGGATAATGGAGGAAGACTTGAGTCTCAATCTGCAAGAAAAACAAGCTGTGGTAGCGGAAGTCAGTGCCCAGGTGGCGCAGTCGCAAACCATCGTTTTGGCAGAGTATCGCGGCATCGGGGTCGCCGACATCACCAAACTGCGGGCCAATGCGCGCAAGTCTGGGGTGTATTTCCATGTGTTGAAAAACACATTGGCGCGACGTGCGGTGCAAGGAACACCGTTTGAACCGCTGGCTGAAAAAATGGTTGGCCCTCTTGTGTATAGCATGAGCGCCGATCCGGTCGCTGCGGCAAAAGTGGTGTTTGATTTTGCCAAAACCAATAACAAGCTGGTGATTAAAGCCGGCGCAATGAGCGGTTCCATGATGTCTGCGGAACAAGTCGCTGTGCTTGCTGCAATCCCGAGTCGCGACGAGTTGATTGCGCGCTTGATGGCTACCATGAATGCGACGACCGCCAAGTTCGTGCGCACGCTGGCTGCAATCCGCGACAACAACCAAGGCGCAACTGTCGCCGCTTAATAATTTTGAATTAACTGAATTAGGAGAACAACATGGCTGTAACTAATGCTGATCTGATGGACGCAATCGCTAAAATGACTGTGCTGGAGCTGTCTGATCTGATCAAACAAATGGAAGAAAAATTCGGCGTGTCTGCCGCGGCCGTTGCCGTTGCCGGACCCGCTGCTGGCGCCGGTGCTGCCGCCGCTGTCGAACAAACCGAATTTAACGTGATCCTGACCGGCGCCGGCGACAGCAAGGTGAACGTGATCAAGGTGGTTCGCGCCATTACCGGTCTGGGCTTGAAAGAAGCCAAGGATCTGGTTGACGGTGCGCCGAAAGCGGTTAAGGAAGGTGTTTCCAAGGCTGATGCCGATGCCGTTCTGAAGCAATTGATCGAAGCTGGCGCAACGGCTGAAATCAAGTAACTTTGCAGCTTGCAGAAAGGCTGGCGGTTTACCGTCAGCCTTTTGCCGCTTTAAGAAGCCAGCGGCCAGGAAGTTTGAAATGGGCCAAGTGCTTGCCCGCAGAATGTTTCCTGCCCCCTGACTTTTACTTCGACCGTGGAGATTATATGAGCTACTCTTTTACCGAAAAAAAACGCATTCGTAAAAGTTTTGCCAAGCGGGTCGGCGCGTTGCCGGTCCCCTTCCTGTTGTCCACCCAATTGGAATCCTTCGCCGCATTTCTGCAGGCGTATACCCCACCGGAACAGCGCAAGAACGAAGGCTTGCAGGCTGCCTTCAACGGGATTTTCCCGATTGAAAGCCATTCCAAAAATGCGCGCCTCGACTTTGTCAGCTACGCGCTCGGGATGCCCCCGTTTGACGTGAAGGAATGCCAGCAACGCGGCCTGACATATGCCTCCCCGCTGCGTGCCCGCGTGCGCCTGACCATCATGGACAAGGAAGCGTCAAAGCCTACGGTCAAAGAGGTCAAAGAGCAGGAAGTTTACATGGGCGAAATCCCGCTCATGACCACGACCGGTTCGTTCGTGATAAATGGCACCGAGCGCGTCATCGTTTCCCAGTTGCACCGTTCGCCCGGCGTGTTCTTCGAGCATGACCGGGGCAAGACGCATTCCTCCGGGAAGCTGCTGTTCTCCGCGCGCATCATTCCGTACCGCGGTTCCTGGCTGGATTTTGAATTTGACGCGAAGGATTACGTGTATTTCCGCATCGACCGCCGCCGCAAAATGCCGGTCACGATCCTGTTGCGCTCGCTGGGTTACAGCAACGAAGACATGCTCAAGATGTTCTTCGAATTCGATGCGTTCCACTTGGGCAAGAAGGGCATCCAGTTCGAAGTGGTGCCGGAGCGCCTGCGCGGCGATATGGCGCGTTTCGATATTGTCAACAAGGCCGGCAAGACCATTGTGGCCAAGGATAAGCGCATCACCGTGCGCCATATCCGCGAAATCCAGGAAGCGGGCATAGACAAGCTGGCGGTCACGGATGAATTCCTGATCGGTCGCGTAATTGCGACTAATGTGGTGGACAAAGATAGCGGCGAAGTCATCGCCAGCGCCAACGAAGAGATCACCGAAGCGTTGTTGCACAAGCTGCAAGCGGCGGGCATCGGAAAAATTCATACGCTGTACACCAACGACCTGGATCACGGCGCATTTATTTCGCAGACGTTGCGCACCGATGAGACGACCGACCAATGGGCGGCGCGCGTGGCGATTTACCGCATGATGCGCCCCGGCGAGCCGCCTACGGAAGACGCTGTGGAAGGGCTGTTCAACGGCCTGTTCTTCAGCGAAGAACGCTACGACCTGTCTTCGGTTGGCCGGATGAAATTCAACCGCCGTGTCGGGCGCGAGGAATTGACCGGTGCGGCAATCCTGTCCAATGAAGACATCGTCGAAGTGGTGAAGATATTGGTCGAGTTGCGCAATGGCCGCGGCGAAATTGACGATATCGACCACCTGGGCAACCGCCGCGTGCGCGCCGTGGGCGAATTGGCCGAAAACCAGTTTCGCGCCGGCCTGGCGCGCGTGGAACGCGCCGTCAAGGAGCGTCTCGGCCAGGCAGAAACCGATAACCTGATGCCGCATGACCTGATTAACGCCAAGCCGATTTCGGCGGCGGTCAAGGAATTCTTCGGTTCCAGCCAGTTGTCGCAGTTTATGGACCAAACCAATCCATTGTCCGAAATCACCCACAAGCGCCGCATCTCCGCGCTGGGCCCGGGCGGCCTGACGCGCGAACGCGCCGGCTTCGAAGTGCGCGACGTACACCCCACCCATTATGGCCGCGTCTGCCCGATCGAAACGCCGGAAGGCCCGAACATCGGCCTGATCAATTCGCTGGCGCTGTATGCCCGCACCAACGAATACGGCTTCATCGAAACGCCGTACCGCAAGGTGGACAATAGCAAGGTGGCCGACGAGGTCGATTACTTGTCCGCGATTGAAGAAGGCAAATTCACCATCGCCCAGGCCAATGCCGAACTGGACAAGAAAGGGCACTTCACCAACGACATCGTGTCCGCGCGTTACCGCAATGAATTCGTGCTGGCTACCCCGGATAAGCTGGAATATATGGACGTGTCGCCTTCTCAGGTGGTGTCGGTTGCGGCTTCGTTGATCCCGTTCCTGGAACACGACGACGCCAACCGCGCGTTGATGGGCGCCAACATGCAACGCCAGGCTGTGCCTTGCTTGCGCGCGGAAAAGCCGCTGGTGGGAACCGGCATCGAGCGCACCGTGGCGGTCGACTCCGGCACGACAGTACAGGCTTGGCGCGGCGGGCGCATCGATTACGTCGATGCCAGCCGTATTGTGGTGCGCGTCAACGATGACGAGACGACTGCCGGCGAAGTCGGCGTGGATATTTACAACCTGACCAAATACACCCGCTCCAACCAGAACACCAACATCAACCAGCGCCCGCTGGTCAAGGTGGGTGACGTGATTGCACGCGGTGACGTGGTGGCTGACGGCGCATCCACCGATATGGGCGAACTGGCTCTCGGCCAGAACATGCTGGTCGCATTTATGCCCTGGAACGGCTACAACTACGAAGATTCGATTTTGATTTCCGAACGCGTTTCGGCGCAGGATCGTTTCACCTCTATCCACATTGAAGAGCTGACTGTTGCGGCCCGCGATACCAAATTGGGTGCCGAGGAAATAACCCGCGATATTCCGAATCTGGCCGAAGCGCAACTGGCGCGACTGGACGAATGCGGCATCGTGCATATCGGTGCGGAAGTCGCCGTGGGCGACGTGCTGGTTGGCAAGGTGACGCCCAAGGGTGAAACCCAACTGACGCCGGAAGAAAAACTGTTGCGCGCGATCTTCGGCGAGAAGGCATCGGACGTGAAAGATACCAGCCTGCGTGTGCCGACCGGCAGTTCGGGGACGGTGATCGATGTGCAGGTATTTACGCGCGAAGGTTTGCAACGCGACAAACGCGCCCAGCAGATCATTGATGACGAACTGAGCCGCTACAAGAAAGATCTGGTCGACCAGATGCGCATCGTGGAGGCCGACGTGTTCGCGCGCCTGGAAAAGCTGTTGCTCGATAAGATCGCCAACGGCGGGCCGAAGAAACTGGCCAAGGGCACCAAGCTGGGCAAGGATTATCTGGACAGCGTCGAGCATCATCAATGGTTCGATATCCGTGTGGCCGACGATGAAGTGGCCGCCCAGATGGAGCAGGTCAAAGACGGCCTGGCGCAGAAACGCGCCGAATTCGATGCCGCGTTCGAGCTGAAGAAAAAGAAGCTGACACAGGGCGATGAACTGCAAGCCGGTGTGCAGAAGATGGTCAAGGTGTATGTGGCGGTGAAGCGCCGCCTGCAGCCCGGCGATAAAATGGCCGGTCGCCACGGCAACAAGGGTGTGGTATCGCGCATCGTGCCGGTGGAAGATATGCCGTACATGGCGGATGGCACACCGGTCGATGTGGTGCTGAACCCGCTCGGCGTGCCATCGCGCATGAATATCGGACAGATTCTGGAAACGCATTTGGGCTGGGCCGCCAAGGGGCTGGGCAGGAAGATCGACGAGATGCTGCAAGCCAACGCCAAAATTGCCGAGGTGCGCAAATTCCTCAACAAGATTTACAACCACCACAATGGCCAGAGCGTTGACCTGGAATCGTTCAGCGATGGTGAAATTATCGAGTTGTGCCGCAACCTCAAAAATGGCGTGCCCTTTGCGACGCCCGTGTTCGACGGCGCCAGCGAAGAGGAAATCAAATACATGCTGGAACTGGCGGATTTGCCGCTGTCCGGCCAAACCACGCTGCACGATGGCCGCACCGGTGAAGCTTTCGACCGCAAAGTGACGGTTGGCTATAAGCACATCCTGAAGTTGCACCACCTGGTGGATGACAAAATGCACGCGCGTTCCACCGGGCCATACAGCCTGGTGACACAGCAGCCGTTGGGAGGCAAGGCGCAGTTCGGCGGCCAGCGCTTCGGTGAAATGGAAGTGTGGGCGCTGGAAGCCTACGGTGCGGCTTATACCTTGCAGGAAATGCTGACCGTCAAGTCGGATGATGTGACGGGGCGCACCAAGGTTTATGAAAACATTGTCAAGGGCGACCACAAGATCGACGCCGGAATGCCCGAATCCTTTAACGTGGTCATGAAGGAAATTCGTTCCCTGGGTATTGATATGGATTTGGTAAGGCACTAGAGAGTAGGGAGTGGGAAGTTGGGAGTGGGGGAACCCGCTGCCCATTCACCACTTCCCGCTTCCCACTTCCCAACCACCAGATTTTTAGGAGCCTCACATGAAATCATTACTGGATTTGTTTAAGCAGGTCACACAGAAAGAAGAGTTCGACGCGATCAAGATCGGTCTCGCGTCGCCGGAAAAAATTCGCTCGTGGTCTTACGGCGAGGTCAAAAAACCGGAAACTATCAATTACCGCACTTTCAAGCCGGAGCGTGATGGCCTGTTCTGCGCGAAGATTTTTGGGCCCGTGAAGGATTATGAATGCTTGTGCGGCAAGTACAAGCGATTGAAACACCGCGGCGTAATCTGCGAAAAATGCGGCGTGGAAGTGACGCTGTCCAAAGTGCGCCGCGAGCGCATGGGGCATATCGAACTGGCCAGTCCGGTGGCGCACATCTGGTTCCTGAAGTCGCTGCCCTCGCGTCTCGGCATGGTGCTGGATGTGACGCTGCGCGACATAGAACGTGTGCTGTACTTCGAAGCCTACGTGGTGACAGAACCCGGGATGACCCCGCTGAACCGCGGCCAGTTGTTGTCCGAAGACGACTATCTCGCCAAGACTGAAGAATATGGCGATGAGTTTACCGCCATGATGGGCGCGGAAGGTATCCGCGCGCTGTTGAGCGGCATGGATGTGGCCGGCGAAATCGAGACGCTGCGCGCCGAATTGTCGGCAACCGGTTCGGAAACCAAGATCAAGAAATACGCCAAGCGCCTGAAAGTGCTGGAAGCGTTCAATGCGTCCGGCATCAAACCGCAATGGATGGTGCTGGAAGTGCTGCCGGTGCTGCCCCCGGAGTTGCGCCCGCTGGTTCCGCTGGATGGCGGCCGGTTCGCGACTTCCGACCTGAACGATCTGTACCGCCGCGTGATCAACCGCAACAACCGCCTGCGCCGCCTGCTTGAACTGAAGGCGCCGGACATCATCGTGCGCAACGAGAAGCGCATGTTGCAGGAAGCGGTTGACTCGCTGCTGGACAATGGCCGTCGCGGCAAGGCAATGACCGGCGCGAACAAGCGCCAACTGAAATCCTTGGCCGACATGATCAAGGGCAAGAGCGGTCGCTTCCGCCAAAACTTGTTGGGCAAGCGCGTCGATTATTCCGGCCGTTCCGTGATCGTGGTGGGGCCGCAGCTCAAACTGCACCAGTGCGGTTTGCCGAAGAAGATGGCGCTGGAATTGTTCAAGCCGTTCATTTTCAGCCGGCTTGAGGCGATGGGTTTGGCGACCACCATCAAGGCCAGCAAGCGCATGGTTGAGGCCGAAGAGCCTATCGTTTGGGACATTCTCGAAGAGGTGATCCGCGAGCATCCGGTGATGCTGAACCGTGCGCCGACCTTGCACCGGCTGGGCATCCAGGCATTCGAGCCGATGCTGATCGAAGGCAAGGCGATCCAATTGCATCCGCTGGTCTGTTCGGCATTCAACGCCGACTTTGACGGCGACCAGATGGCGGTACACGTGCCGTTGTCGCTGGAAGCGCAGATGGAGTGCCGCACCCTGATGCTGGCGTCCAACAACGTGCTGTCGCCCGCGAACGGTGAGCCCATCATCGTCCCGTCACAAGACATCGTGCTGGGCTTGTACTACATGACCCGCGAAAAAATCGGCGCGCTGGGCGAAGGCTCGCTGTTCGCCAATATCGCCGAAGTGTCGCGCGCTTACGAGACGCGCGAAGTCGAGTTGCAGGCCAAGGTGGTGGTGCGCCTCAAGGAAATTCACAAAGACGAAAACGGCCAGCCGCAGCAAAAACTGACCCGCTACGAAACCACGGTGGGCCGTGCCTTGCTGTCCGAGGTGTTGCCTGCCGGCCTGCCGTTCGCACTGATCAACAAGGCGCTCAAGAAGAAAGAAATTTCGCGCCTGATCAACGCCAGCTTCCGCCAATGCGGCCTGCGTGATACGGTAATCATGGCGGACAAGTTGATGTACACCGGTTTCACCTACGCGACCCGCGCCGGTATTTCGATCGCCGTGGACGATATGCTGATGCCGCCGCAAAAGAATGAGCTGATCGGCGCGGCCGAAAAAGAAGTGCATGAAATTCATGTCCAGTACACCTCCGGCCTGGTCACCGATGGCGAGCGCTACAACAAGGTGGTGGACATCTGGGGGCGCACCGGCGACCTGGTGGCCAAGGCCATGATGGAACAACTGGGCAGCGAGCCGGTGGTCGACCGCTTCACGGGCGCGCCGCGCATGGAAAAGGGCAGGCAGGTGATGCAGGAGTCGTTCAATTCCATCTATATGATGGCCGATTCGGGCGCGCGCGGTTCGGCGGCACAGATCCGCCAGTTGGCCGGGATGCGCGGCCTGATGGCGAAACCGGACGGCTCGATTATCGAAACCCCGATTACCGCGAATTTCCGCGAGGGGCTGAACATGTTGCAGTACTTCATCTCCACGCACGGCGCGCGTAAGGGCTTGGCGGATACCGCGCTGAAGACAGCGAACTCCGGCTATCTGACCCGTCGCCTGGTGGATGTCACGCAAGACCTGGTGGTAATCGAAGATGATTGCGGGACCGAAAACGGCACCGCAATGAAGGCCATCGTTGAAGGCGGCGAAGTTATCGAGGCATTGCGCGAGCGCATCCTCGGTCGCGTGGTGAGCGCCGATGTGGTCAATCCGGAAACTGCCGAAACGCTTTACGAAGCGGGCACCCTGCTGGATGAAACGGCGGTAGAGCGTATTGAAGCACTGGGTATTGACGAAGTGCGCGTGCGCACGCCGCTGAATTGCGAAACGCGCTTTGGCTTGTGCGCAAAATGTTATGGGCGTGACCTGGGGCGCGGCGGCCTGGTGAATGTGGGTGAGGCGGTCGGCGTGATCGCCGCGCAATCCATCGGCGAACCGGGCACCCAGTTGACCATGCGCACTTTCCACATCGGCGGCGCGGCTTCGCGTACCGTAGTGGCGAGCCAGGTGGAAAGCAAATCCAATGGCGTGCTGAAGTATAGCCCGAACATGCGCGTGGTCACCACCGTCCGTGGCGAAGTGATTGTGGTGGCGCGCAGCGCCGAGGTGATTATCGCCGACGATCACGGCCGCGAGCGCGAACGCCACAAGGTTCCATATGGCGCGGCCCTGGCAGCAAAACAGGGAGATGCAGTGCGCGCGGGTATGGTGCTGGCGACCTGGGATCCGCATACCCGCCCGATCATTACCGAATATGCGGGCAAGGTGCGCTTCCAGAACGTCGAGGAGGGCGCGACAGTTGCCAAGCAGATTGATGAGGTGACCGGCCTGTCCACGCTGGTGGTGATTGACCCGAAACGCTCCACCGCACAAAGCAAGGGTGTGCGGCCAATGGTGCGTTTGATCGATGATGCGGACCAGGAAGTCAGATTGGCGGGAACCGAGACGCCGGTCAGCGTGACCTTCCAAACCGGTTGCATCATCACGGTTGAAGATGGACAGCATGTCGGTGTGGGCGATGTGTTGGCGCGCATCCCGCAGGAAAGCAGCAAGACACGCGACATTACCGGCGGCCTGCCGCGCGTGGCCGAGCTGTTCGAGGCGCGCGTGCCCAAGGATGCCGGCATGCTGGCCGAATGCACCGGTACGGTTTCTTTCGGTAAAGACACCAAGGGCAAGCAGCGCCTGGTGATTACCGATGTGGAAGGCATCGCCAATGAGTTCCTGATCTCCAAAGAGAAGCACGTGCTGGCGCACGATGGCCAGGTGGTGAACCGCGGCGAGATGATTGTAGACGGCCCTGCCGACCCGCATGACATACTGCGCCTGCTGGGTGTGGCGGAGCTGGCTCGTTACATCACCGATGAAGTGCAGGAAGTTTACCGTTTGCAGGGCGTGAAGATCAGTGACAAGCACATCGAAGTGATTGTGCGCCAGATGTTGCGCCGCGTGCAGATCAGCGACGTGGGCGACTCCCGCTTCATCACGGGCGAGCAAGTTGAGCGTGCCGACCTGCTGGAGGAAAACGAACGCATGATCGCGGACGGTAAGAACCCTGCGATGTTCGAGCACATGTTGCTGGGTATTACCAAGGCTTCGTTATCCACCGACTCGTTCATCTCGGCGGCTTCCTTCCAGGAAACCACGCGCGTGTTGACGGAAGCGGCGATCATGAGCAAGAGGGACGACCTGCGCGGCCTGAAGGAAAATGTCATCGTGGGTCGTTTGATTCCGGCCGGTACTGGGCTGGCCTACCACAATACCCGGCGCAAACAGCGTTTGGGTATCGATGCGGCGGAGGGGCGCGGGCTGCAAGAGGGGGATGCGGTTACGCCGGGCGAATTGCTCGATGCCCCCGAATCGCTTGACACCCCGGGGGTTTCTCAATAGAATTCGCAACCTTTTTTACCGTCGCGGCGGATGGAATTTCGTCTTGTCGCGGCGGTATGTTTTTTATTGATTTGATTTTTAACGGAATTTTTAGATTTTTTAGGACATGTAGATAATGCCAACCATTAATCAGTTGATCCGCAAGCCGCGTGTTGCAATCGTAGAAAAGAGCAAGGTACCGGCTCTCGCGGGTTCCCCGCAAAAGCGTGGCGTATGCACCCGCGTATACACCACCACCCCGAAGAAACCTAACTCCGCGTTGCGTAAAGTGGCCAAGGTGCGCTTGACAAACGGGTTTGAGGTAATCAGCTACATCGGCGGTGAGGGGCATAACTTGCAGGAACACTCGGTGGTGTTGCTGCGCGGAGGCCGTGTGAAAGATTTGCCGGGTGTGCGTTACCACATGGTGCGCGGCAGCCTGGATACTGCCGGCGTGAAAGACCGCAAGCAGGCACGCTCCAAATATGGCGCGAAGCGCGCCAAAAAGGCCTGATTTTCAGCAGGCGTAATTTTTAAGCCATTCATTCGAGGTCGATATGCCAAGACGTAGAGAAGTTCCCAAGCGCGAAATCCTGCCTGATCCAAAATTTGGCAACCAGGATTTGTCCAAGTTCGTAAATGTATTAATGACTGCCGGAAAAAAGTCGGTTGCCGAGCGCATTTTGTACGGTGCGTTGGAGCAAATCGGAAAGAAGACCGGCAAGGATGCGATCGAGGTTTTTAATCTGGCCTTGAATAATGCCAAGCCGCAGGTGGAAGTAAAAAGCCGCCGCGTGGGTGGTGCAAATTACCAGGTGCCTGTCGAAGTGCGCCCGTCGCGCCGCATGGCATTGTCGATGCGTTGGTTGCGCGAAGCTGCGCGCAAGCGCGGTGAAAAATCCATGGGTATGCGTTTGGCGGGCGAGCTGATCGATGCGTCCGAGGGTCGCGGTGGCGCAGTGAAGAAGCGTGAGGAAGTTCATCGTATGGCCGAGGCGAACAAGGCCTTCTCGCATTTCCGTTTCTAAATCTGATTAAGTTAGGTATACACCGTGGCACGTAAAACACCCATTAACCGTTACCGTAATATCGGTATCAGCGCGCACATCGATGCGGGCAAGACTACGACAACCGAGCGTATCCTGTTCTACACCGGCGTAAGCCACAAAATTGGCGAGGTGCATGATGGTGCGGCTACCATGGACTGGATGGAGCAAGAGCAGGAGCGCGGCATTACGATCACCTCTGCGGCGACGACTTGTTTCTGGAAGGGCATGGAGAACCAGTTTCAGGAGCATCGCTTCAATATCATCGACACGCCCGGTCACGTAGACTTCACCATCGAGGTGGAGCGTTCGATGCGTGTTCTCGATGGCGCCTGCATGGTGTATTGCGCGGTGGGTGGTGTGCAGCCTCAGTCCGAAACGGTGTGGCGTCAGGCTAATAAGTACAAAGTGCCACGCTTGGCTTTCGTTAACAAGATGGATCGCCAGGGTGCGAACTTCTTCAAGGTTGTCGAGCAAATGGGTACGCGTTTGCGCGCGACCCCTGTGCCTATCGTTATTCCCATCGGTGCTGAAGAAAAGTTCGAGGGTTTGGTTGATCTGATCAAGATGAAGGCTATCTATTGGGACGAGGCGTCTCAGGGTATGAAGTTCGACTACCGCGACATTCCGGCTGAGTTGGCTGCCAGTGCCGCCGAATGGCGCGCCAAAATGGTTGAGTCGGCTGCCGAGGCTTCCGAAGAGCTGATGAACAATTACCTTGAGAATGGTGAGTTGACCGAAGCTGAAATCGTTCTCGGTCTGCGCACTCGCACCATCGCCTGTGAAATTCAGCCGATGATGTGCGGCTCCGCGTTCAAGAATAAGGGTGTGCAGCGCATGCTGGATGCCGTGATCCAATTTATGCCCTCTCCTGTGGATATCCCCGATGTGACGGGTGAGACGGAAGCGGGTGAGCCGATCACGCGCAAGGCGGATGATGGTGAGAGCTTCTCTGCGCTGGCCTTCAAGTTGATGACCGATCCGTTCGTGGGGCAGTTGACGTTCGTGCGTGTTTATTCGGGCGTATTAAAGAAGGGTGATACGGTCTACAACCCGGTCAGGGGCAAAAAAGAGCGTATCGGGCGTATCGTGCAGATGCACGCGAATAACCGTGAAGAAATCGACGAAATTTTGGCGGGCGACATCGCAGCATGTATCGGCCTGAAGGATGTGACTACCGGCGAATCGCTGTGCGATCCGAATAAGCCTATCATCCTCGAGCGCATGGTGTTCCCCGAGCCGGTGATTCACGTCGCCGTTGAGCCGAAAACCAAGGCTGACCAGGAAAAGATGGGTCTCGCGTTGGGGCGTTTGGCTGCGGAAGATCCTTCGTTCCGTGTGCGTACCGATGAAGAGTCCGGCCAGACGATCATGTCCGGTATGGGTGAGTTGCACCTGGAAATTCTGGTTGACCGCATGAAGCGCGAATTCGGCGTGGAAGCCAATGTGGGTGCGCCGCAAGTGGCTTACCGCGAAGCGATCAGGAAAGCGGCAGAGGTCGAAGGTAAGTTTGTCAAGCAGTCCGGTGGTCGCGGCCAGTATGGTCATGTGTGGATCAAGATGGAGCCGAACGAGGCGGGCAAAGGTTTTGAATTTGTCGATGCGATCAAGGGCGGCACAGTTCCCCGCGAATATATTCCGGCAGTCGAGAAAGGTCTGCGCGACACGCTGCCGAATGGCGTGTTGGCCGGTTTCCCGGTGGTGGATGTCAAGGTGACATTGTTCGATGGCTCCTACCATGATGTAGACTCCAACGAAAACGCCTTCAAGATGGCGGCTTCGATGGCATTTAAAGATGGTATGCGCAAGGCGAGCCCGGTGCTGCTTGAGCCGATGATGTCGGTTGAAGTTGAAACGCCCGAAGACTACGCCGGTACCGTGATGGGCGACCTTTCCTCGCGCCGCGGCATGGTGCAGGGCATGGATGACATGATGGGTGGCGGCAAATCCATCAAGGCCGAAGTGCCGTTGTCCGAGATGTTTGGTTATTCCACTTCGCTGCGTTCCGCAACGCAAGGCCGTGCAACCTATACGATGGAATTCAAGCATTATTCCGAGGCGCCGAAGAACGTTGCCGAAGCAATTATGAACAAGAAATAATTTTTAGATTAAAGGGCGAAAATCATGGCAAAAAGCAAATTCGAACGAACCAAACCGCACGTCAACGTGGGCACGATCGGCCACGTCGATCACGGCAAGACCACGCTGACCGCGGCGATCACCACCGTCCTGTCCAAGAAATTCGGCGGCGAAGCCAAAGCCTACGATCAGATTGACGCGGCGCCGGAAGAAAAAGCGCGCGGCATCACCATCAACACCGCCCACGTGGAATACGAAACGGCCACCCGCCACTACGCCCACGTAGACTGCCC
>SCPW01000152.1 GCA_004298605.1 Gallionella sp. | reverse complement strand
GAGCCAGCGCCGTGTAACACTTGAATTTCCGCAGACCAACCCCCTCAGTCCCCTTGTCAGTGGGGAAGCGAAGACTCCTCCCCTGACAAGGGGAGGCCGGGAGGGGTTGGTTCAGGGTGTTGCTGTGCGCCGGTGCGATTGTTAAGCGGCAACCCTGCGCCGGCTTACACCGAGACCGGCAAGGCCAAGGCCGATAAGGGCGAGCGTGGCCGGTTCGGGAACAACACCCCCCGCGCCTCCTGCGCTGACATCCGCCGTAATAGCGACGGAGTGCAGCCCCCATCCCTCATCGCCGAGCCCTTGCATGTTGCCGTAGTCAAAGAGATAGGTATTGGCACCGGAAAGAAGCGTGTGTGCCACACTGAATTGCGTCAGGCCACCTCCCCACATGCCTGGGGTATATGACGACACAATGGTGACGCCCGGGTCGATGAAGTTGATGAAATTGCTTCCGCCGCCCCCCATGTTGAATCCGCCGCTGAACAGGGGATTGCCGTTCACGGTGAGGCTGAATGTATCCGTGCAACAGTTGGCGCCATCGACCGAGAGATAGCCCAGCAGATCGAAGGTGAGGGTGGCCGCTCCGGGCGCCGATGCCCCCGGCGAAGTAACCGTATAAGTTACCGAACCGCCGTTCAACGGCCCGGGAGTATCCGCCGGGTTCGCGCTGAATGGCACTGCCCCCGCGGGCAAAGCGGCGGCGCCAAGCAAGGCGGTCAGTATGAGATGTGTTATATGTTTTTGCATGGTGGTTACCCCGGTTTGTTGGTCGGAAAAGTGAGCGTTGGCGATGTGCATCCCCGCGTAATTTTATAGAAAGCAATAAATATGCCGTTTATGCAAGTTATTGGATTAACAGCTATTTTAAACACGGGAAATTTGGCGATGTAAAAAAAACCGGCAAAACCAGGCAGCCCGACAAAGACCGGATTCGTGTGCTGATCGAATTAATGTGCCGCATTCAACCATGCATGCGCACGATGCGGTCTCCCGCCAGCATGAGCCGGTCTGTCATGGAGAGCAGGAGGGTCTTTGCAAAACGCAACTCACAGCCGGGGCCGAGCTTCTCCAGTGCGGGGAACGGGAATTCGGCGACGACCACGTCCGAGAGCGATTCCAGTGTGGCCTGGCGGTTTGTCCCGCGCCGGATGTAGGCCATTTCGCCGAAGTATTCGCCGGCCTTGATGACGTTGAGCAGGCGACCGTGTTTGGTGACTTTCATCTGCCCGGAGGCCAGGAAGTACATGCTCTGGCCCGGTTCGTCTTCCCGCAGGAGGGCGGTTCTGGCCGGGAATTTGGCCCACACGCTTGCCTGGATAAGCTCCCAGATTTCCGGGTCGGAAAATTCGTGCAGCGTGTTGCTGGTGCGCAGCATGTTGAATTTGTCGCTGTCGGAGATGCCCTGCCGGAATTTGCTGAAGCGGCCTATTCCGGCAATTTCGAGCGCGAGATCCGCCCAGTTGGGATAGCGGTCATCCGGGTTTTTGGCGATCATCCGCAGGATGATCCTGTCGAGCTCCGCGGGAAGCCCGGGCCGGTGCGCGCTCGGCGGCGCCGCATCCTGTTTGGTGATGGCGTCAAATAATCCGAGCATGTCCGGTGCATGGAACGGCAGCGCGCCGGCAAGAAGCTCATATGCCACGATCCCGAGCGAGTACATGTCGCTGAGATGGGTCAGGCGGCGGCCATTGAGCTGTTCCGGGGACATGTAGGAAGGGGTGCCGACGGTCACGTTCTGCGTGACCTGCGCCCGGTAGAACACGGCCGCGCCGAAGTCCGCGATTTTCACGTTGGTGCCGGACACGACCATGATGTTGGCGGGCTTGATGTCACGGTGGGCGATGCCGTAGCGGAACGCATAATCGAGGGCGCCGCAGCACTTGAAAATGATCTGGAGCACGTTTTCGACCGGCAGCAGCGCGCCCGGATAGGTGTAGCGCACGAGGTTGCCTTCCGGCACGTACTCCATTACGACGTAGCCGGCGTTTTCCGTCACGGAAGCTTCCAGTATCGCGACGATGTGCGGGTGCGCCAGCCGGCCCGCGAGCGAGGCTTCGTTGAGGAATTGCTTGCGGCATTCTTCGTTGAATTCGGAGTCGGCGAGGACATCCTGGTCGATCAGTTTCACCGCGACTTCGCGCCCGGAAAATGTGTCCAGCGCGTAGTAGACTTTTCCCGTCGCGCCTTCGCCGATCTGCCGGATCAGATCGTATTTGCCTAGCCGGTAGGGTAATTGGATGGACATGAAATACTTTCACGGTTGCCTGGCGGTTTCCCCGGCAAATTAACATTTGCCTTGCCGCAACGCAATGCTGAATGCGGCTCGCCGGATCAGGTGTTTTTGCAAGGAATTTTGCGCGGCAGCGCCCCGCGCAAATCTTTCCGCGCCGCTGCGGATAATTCGGTAAAATTGCGCCTGCGCGCCAGTCGCGGCGCGCGTCCTGTTCGAGCGATCATCCATTATGAAAATTCACGAATATCAAGGTAAGGAAATTTTGCGCCAGTTTGGCGTACACACGCCGCGCGGCATGGCCTGCTTCAGCGTCGATGAGGCGGTGGCTGCGGCGCAGCAGTTGGGCGGTGCAGTATGGGTGGTGAAGGCGCAGATTCATGCTGGCGGACGCGGCAAGGGCGGCGGGGTGAAAGTGGCGCGCTCGCCGGAGGAGGTGCGCGATGCCGCGCGGCAAATTCTGGGTATGCATTTGGTCACACACCAGACCGGCGCGGAGGGGCAGGTGGTGCGCCGCTTGCTGATCGAGGAGGGCGCGCAGATCGCCAAGGAGTTTTATCTCGGCATGGTGATCGACCGCAGCACCCAGCGCGTGGCGTTGCTGGCCAGCAGCGAAGGCGGCATGGAAATCGAACAGGTTGCCGCGCATAGTCCGGAAAAAATTCACACCGCCCGCATTGATCCGGTGGCCGGATTGGATGCGGTGGAGGCGGCGCAAGTCGCGCGCGAGATCGGCATCCCCGATGCTGCGATTGAGGGCGCGGTGGCCGTGCTGCAAGGCTTGTATCGCGCCTTTGTCGAGAAAGATGCGATGCTCGCCGAGATCAACCCGCTGGTGCTGACCGCCGATGGGCGGGTGCTGGCACTGGATGCCAAATTCAATTTCGACAGCAACGCGCTGTATCGCCATCCCGAAGTCGTCGCTTTGCGCGACCTGGATGAAGAAGACCCCGCCGAAATCGAAGCCTCGAAATTTGATCTCAGTTATATCTCGCTGGATGGCGACATCGGTTGTCTGGTGAACGGTGCGGGGCTGGCGATGGCGACCATGGACATCATCAAGCTGTATGGCGGCAACCCGGCGAATTTCCTGGATGTGGGCGGCGGTGCGAGCAAGGAAAAGGTCACCGAGGCATTCAAGCTGATGCTGCATAATCCAAAGTTGAAAGCCATTCTGGTCAATATTTTTGGCGGCATCATGAAGTGCGATGTGATTGCCGAGGGTGTCGTGGCGGCGGCGCGCGAAGTGCATTTGAGCGTGCCGCTGGTGGTGCGGCTGGAAGGCACCAATGTCGAGCTCGGCAAAAAGATACTGGCGGAATCCGGTTTGCCGATTATTTCCGGCAACGATATGGCGGATGCGGCGCAGAAGGTTGTCGCTGCCGCAAGGGGGGAATAATGTCTATCCTGATCGATAAAAATACCAAAGTAATGACCCAGGGCATGACCGGCAAGGTCGGCCAATTCCACACCGCCAACTGCAAGGCTTACGCGAATGGCGCGAATTGCTTTGTCGCGGGCGTGACGCCGAACAAGGGTGGGCAGAATTTTGAGGGCATCCCGATTTACAACAGCGTGGCGGAAGCCAAGGCGCAATCCGGCGCGACGGTGTCGGTGATCTACGTGCCGCCCGCTTACGCGGCGGCGGCGATTGACGAGGCCGTCGAGGCCGATCTGGATCTGGTGATCTGCATCACCGAAGGCATACCGGTACACGACATGCTGCGCACCCGCTACAAAATGCAGGGCAAGCGCACACTGTTGATTGGCCCAAATTGTCCCGGATTGATTACGCCGGACGAAATCAAGATCGGCATCATGCCGGGGCACATACACCGCAAGGGGCGAATCGGTGTCGTGTCGCGCTCCGGCACACTCACCTACGAAGCGGTCGGGCAACTCACTTCCTTAGGTTTGGGGCAGTCTTCCTGTGTGGGCATCGGCGGCGACCCGATCAACGGCCTGAAACACCTCGATGTGATGAAGCTGTTCAACGACGACCCGGATACCGATGCGGTCATCATGGTCGGCGAAATCGGCGGCAGCGACGAGGAAGAATGCGCGCGCTGGATCAAGGACAACATGCGCAAGCCGGTAGTCGGGTTCATCGCGGGTGTTACCGCCCCGCCCGGCAAGCGCATGGGTCATGCCGGTGCGATTATTTCCGGCGGACAAGGCGGTGCGGATGCCAAGCTGGCGGTGATGGAAGAATGCGGCATCCACATCACGCGCAATCCGGCGGAGATGGGGCGGGTGATGCGGAAAGTGTTAAAGGCGTAGGGGCGCGATTCATCGCGCCCTTCTCTGACGCACAAATAAAACCGGGCGCGATGAATCGCGCCCCTACGGTATTTTCATTGATCGATTTGAAAAGGGTAAGCAATGCTGGAAATGTTTTCTACCCCCCAGTTCTGGGTGGACGTATTCAAGATCATCATGATCGATCTGCTGCTGAGCGGCGACAATGCGGTGGTGATCGCGCTGGCGTGCCGCAATCTGCCGCCGGAACAGCGCAAGAAGGGCATTCTGTTCGGCGTGGGCGGCGCGATCGGGCTGCGTATTGTGCTGACCTTTTTTGCGGTCGGTCTGCTGTCGTTGCCTTATCTCAAACTGGTGGGCGCGCTACTGCTGCTGTGGATCGGCATCAAGCTGATCCTGCCGGAAGAGGAGCACAGCGCGGACAATATCAAGGCCGATACGCGCCTGTTCGGCGCGATCAAGACCATCATCATCGCCGACTTCGTGATGAGCCTGGATAACGTGCTGGGCGTGGCAGCGGCGGCTAAAGGTAACGTGTCGCTGCTGGTGTTCGGCCTGCTGATCAGCATCCCGATGATCGCCTGGAGCAGCCAGTTGGTGCTGAAACTGATCGACCGTTTCCCGTTCATCATTTATGCGGGCGGCGCACTGCTCGGTTATGTCGCGGGCGAGATGCTGGTCGGCGAGGCGCTGTTTGCGCCGCTGGTCGAGACGCGCCACTATCTGCACTGGCTGACACCGGCATTCTGCGCGCTGCTGGTGCTGGTGCTCGGCAAGTGGCTGGCGATACGCAAGGCTGTTGGGGTCGAAGCGGTCGATCTGCTGGATGAAACAGTTAAAGTGCCCGGTATGCCGGATAACAAAAAGTAAGGGGTTACGATGAAAATACTGATTCCGGTCGATGGTTCGGCCAATGCGCAACGTGCGGTCGAATACATGGTCAACCACATCGCCGCGCTCAAGGAGCCGCCGCAACTGCTGTTGCTGAACGTACAGTGGAATGTGGCGACAGGCAACGTCAAGCTGTTTATCAACCAGGAAACGATCAACGACTATTACCGCGAACAGGGCATGGCGGCATTACAGTCTGCGCGCGCGGCGCTGGATGCCGCCGCGTTGCCTTATCAATACCACATCAGCGTCGGCACACCCGCCGAGGCCATCGTGCAATACGCCAATGAGCAGGACGCCGATCAGATCGTGATGGGCAGGCAGGGGCAGGGCGGTTTGCAATCATTGTTGCTGGGTTCGGTGGTGAACAAAGTGTTGCATCTGGCAAGCCGCCCGGTGTTGCTGATCAAATAACGTAGGGGTGCGATGAATCGCACCCCTACAATATTAATCAAATAATTCGTAATGAATCGAAAGGATTATGGTGCATTGCTGCGAAAAGTCTTAATATCCGTCGCGTAAGCTGCTCAAAAAATTGCCCTCATCCAAAATGTGCATCGGGGAGTACCAATGAATAAGTGGTCGTTCTGGAAGAAAGACTGGTTCGTCGGTTTGTTGGTCGCATTGGTGTTTTTGGTTGGCGCAAACAGCGATCTGATCCAGAGTCTGGAGCGCAAGGCTTATGACCTGGGTGTGCTGGCCTCGTCACGCGCGCCGAGCGACAAGATCGCGGTGATCGCGATTGATGATCAAAGCATCGCCAATCTGGGACGCTGGCCGTGGCCGCGCGCGATACACGCCAAGATGGTGGATATTCTGGCGGGGGGGCACGCCAAGGTAATCGGCCATACCGCTTTTTTCTTC
>SCPW01000151.1 GCA_004298605.1 Gallionella sp. | reverse complement strand
CGCCGACGTAGGACAACACCGCCTCGGCCAGCACCAGCGCGCTGAAATCCATCACCAGCGCGATCAGGATGATGTGCATCACGTTCGGCACGATGTGGCGGGTGAGAATGCGCAACGAAGATACGCCGAACGCCTGCGCCGCCTGGATGTATTCCAGCTCGCGCAGCTTGAGCGTCTCGCCGCGCAACAATCGGCACAGTCCGGTCCAACTGGTCACGCCGAGAATCAGGCACAGAAACACCAGGCGCAGATCGGCGCGCGACGCGGCGGTATCAAACCAATGCGGGTGTGTCTCGATGGTGACCTGCATCATCAGCACCGCCGCCGCGATCAGCAGCACGCTGGGAATGGAGCTCAGCACGGTATAAATATACTGGATCACATCATCCACCCAGCCGCGCAAATACCCTGCCGCGATGCCCAGCAGCAACGCCAGCGGCAATGTCACCAGGGTGGTCACCGTGCCGATAATCAGGCCGGTGCGGATACTTTTCAGCGACAGGTACAACACATCCTGCCCGACTTTGTCGGTGCCGAGCACGTGATAGGCGGCGGCGAGGTTGGCGGTTGCGCCGATCAGGGCGGAGATGGCGAGCGTGGCGATCAGCATGGGGCGCAGCGGCAGGCTGCGTCGCGTCAGCAACCGCTTGCTGCCCAGCGCAATCAGCAGCCCCGCCAGCAATCCGCCCAGCGCACCAATCAAGGCGCGTTTCAACACATCGCCACCGCGCTGTTTCTCATCGCCCAGATGCGCGCCGCCATAGCGCAGCCGCGGATAGCCGCGCACCACGCTGCCCCGCGCATCGCCGGCGCTTTCCTTGGCATACAGCGTCACTGCCAGCGGCGCGGAATACGTTTTTTCGGTCTGCGCGCGCAGCGGTTCGACCAGCTTGTCGAATACGCTCAACACTTCCGATGAATACACCGTTTTGCCATCGCTCTTATCCGGCAGCGCGGCGCGATAGTGCAGCGTATCCAGCAGGCCCACCGCGAGGAACAAGGCCAGCACCAGCAGCGACACCATCGCCGTCGCGCTCTGTGCCACGCGCCGCCACGGCAACAGCAGATGCTCTTGCCGCCGCACGTACCACACGCCGGCGATGCCTGCCGCCAGCAGCAGAAACACCAGCGCGTCGCTCCACAGGATGACGGGCATGAAACTCATTGCAGCCTCACTCTCGGGTCGACCATCGTGTAGGAAATGTCGGTAAGGATCAGCCCGGCGATGTACAGCAGCGAGCCGAGGAACACCATCGCGCGCACCACGCTGAAATCCTGCGCGTTGATCGCGTCTATGGTGTAGCTGCCCAGGCCGGGGATGCCGAAGAACGACTCGGTGAGCAGGCTGCCCATGAACAGCAGCGGAATCACCACCACCACGCCGGTGAGAATCGGGATCATCGCATTCTTCAACACATGGCGGAACAACACGGTCAGTTCGGACAAGCCTTTGGCGCGCGCGGTGCGCACATAGTCCTTTCCTGTTTCTTCGAGGAAAATGGTGCGGTACCAGCGGCTGCTGGAACCCACGCCGCCGATCACGCCGATCACGATGGGCAGCACCACGAACTTGAAACCGCCCATGCCGCCGTCATAGCCGGATATCGGCACCAGATGCCACAGTTTGCTCACCACGAATTGTCCGCCGATGATATAGAACAGCCCGGACACCGACATCAGCAGCACGCACAACGCCACGCCCGCAATATCCAGTGCGGTGGCGCGGAACAGCGTCATCAGCAGCGCAAAGCTGACATACACCGCCAGCCCGATCATGAAGGTCGGCAACGCAATCGCCAGGCTCGGCCCCATGCGGGTGGCGATCTCGCGCCCGATGCTGCGCCCGTCATCCGAATAACCGAAATCGAATACAAACATGCTGGCGGATTTCTGCCAGAAAATCGTGCCGGTGATCTTGCCCGCGCCACTCGCCGCGCCGTTGACCAGCAGCGGCTTGTCATAGCCGCGCTGCTGCTTCCACTTCTCGATGGCCTCGGGCGTCACGCGCTTGATGCCGAGCTGCATGCGCGCCATATCGTCCGGCGTATTGACCACGAAAAATAACGCGAAGGTGAGCAGGTTCACCCCGACCAGGATAGGAATGGCGTACAGGATGCGGCGGATGAGGTAGGCGATCATTTCGATTTCTCGCGCTTTTGCAGCACACGCCACAGCCACGCGCCGGACAGCAGCAACGCCAGCGCACCCAGCCACAGCGGCCAGTATGCGGGCCGATTCCATTCGCGGCGCAATCGATCGCGCTGCCCGGCATCCACACGCCAGTATTTGAGCTTGTTATTGGCCATCACATTAGCTTTGATGTTATGCAACCAGCCATGCTGCAACACGTAATTCTTCGGGTGGAAGCCCCACAGCCACGGCGAATCGCGGCGCAAAATCTCCAGCATCCGGTCGATGATGGCCTGGCGTTGCGCGCTGTTTTCCATATTTTTCATTTGCTCGAACAGCTTGTCATATTCCGGGTTGCTGTAATTCGCGGCATTCTCGCCGCCCTTGCCCACCTTGGCTTGCGCGCCGTGCAGCAGGAATAAAAAGTTTTCAGGGTCGGGGTAGTCGGCGTTCCAGCCGAAGTAGAACATCTGCGTGTCGCCCCTGCGGATTTTGTCCTGAAAACGGTTGTAGTCGGTGCTGCGCACCACCAGTTGCACGTTGATTTTATCGAACTGCTTGCGCAGCCAGTCGAGGCGCGCCTTGTTGCCCACGCCGTTCGCGGTGGTGTCCAGATTGATTACCAGCGGCTGGCGGGTTTGCGCGTCCACGCCGTCCGGATAGCCCGCCTCGGCGAGCAGTTTTTTCGCTTCTTCAATGGATTTGCGCCTGGGCGCACCATCCACCCAGTCATACACATGGCGGTTGATGCCCGCCTCGCCTTCGCGGTAGCCGAAGATGCCGGGCGGGATCGGCGACTGCGCGGAAATGCCGCGCCCGTTGGCGAAGATGGAAACAAACTCTTCAAAGTCCACTGCAATTGCAATCGCCTGACGCAGCTTGCGCGCCCGTTCACCGCTGCCTCCGACGCTGCTGTCCAACCAGTTAAAACCGGTGTACATGGTGGAAGTGGCAACCGCTGTCGACAGCGTGATGCCCTGCGCCTTCATCTCGTCGGTCACCGCCGCCTCGCCGCCGACGCTCATCTGCACCGCCTGATCGAAGCTGTCCGAGCTGATGCCGGAGGCATCGTAGTAGCCCTGCAAAAATTTGTTCCAGTAGGGGATGGTTTCCTTTTCCAGGCTGAACACCACTTTGTCGATCAGCGGCAACGGCTTGCCCGCATCCGCCAGCAAACCGGCCTGCGCGTCGCCCGCCTCGCCTTCGCCCGGGTAGCGTTCGCTGTCGTAATGCGGGTTGCGCGCCATCACCATGCGCTGGTTGGGATTGTTCTCGGACAGGTAATACGGCCCGCTGCCCACCGGCCACCAGTCCAGCGTCAGGTTGCGCTCGCGCATGCCGTCCTGCGCGTAGAAACGTTCTACTTCAGGTGGCATCGGCGCGAAGAACGGCATCGCCAGCCAGTAAGCGAACTGCGGATACTTTCCGGCAATCTCGATGCGGTAAGTGCGTTCATCCACCACCTGCACGCCCGGCAAGGGATAGGCATCGAGATCGAGAAACGCGGCAGGGTTTTTCTTCGCCGCCTGTTGCAGCGTCGCGGCGTAATCTTTCAGGCCAACGATGTAATCGCCCATCACCCCGAGAATCGGCGTGTGCAATTGCGGGTGCGCGAGGCGTTTGATCTGGTAGGCGTAATCCGCTGCCGTCACGGTGCGCGTGCCGCTGTGCGGAAAATCGCTCAGCGCATGGATGTCGCGCAAATCGTGCGGCGCGAGGTGGGCGTATTCCGGCTCGCCCCGCGCATTCCGGGCAAACGCCGGATGCGGCTGGTAGCGCATGCCCGGCTTGATGTGGATTTCATACAAACTGAATGCGATGTTTTCTGCGGGCGCATTGTCCGGCAACGGCTGACGTTCCTTATTCAGGTAACGCACCGCCGGCATCTCGCTGGCCGCCAGCGGAACCAGTTGGTAGGGGCGCTTCAGGTAATGGTATTGCAGCGGCGGCGCGTAAATCTGCGCGAGAAATTCATACTCGTTTTCGCTGTACGCCTGTGCCGGATCGAGGTGTTTGGGGCGCTCGGTAAACGCGGTGTAGAGAATCGGTTTGCCCTCATCCGCCACCGGATAGGGGTTGTTCCATAACCCGCCATCGCAGGCGGAAAGCAAGACGGGCAACAGGAAGCAGGCGAGGCGTTTCATGGCGCGGGAGTTTATCCGAATCGGGGCGGCACGTCATGGCGGCGGGGCAGTTGACATGGGCCGCCGCTTGGACAACACTGCCGCCCGGCAATTTCGGCATAAAATAACCATGAACACAGACTTCCAAAATTTTCTTGTACAACACGGCGCGACCATTGAAGCGGGCGTGGCGCAACATTTTGGCGATGCCGCCGCCGAACTCCTCGCCGCAAAACAGAGTACGGTGCTGTGCGAACTCGGCCAATTCGGCACGCTTCGCGCCTCCGGCGAGGACGCGCAGTCATTCCTGCAAAACCTGCTGAGCAACGACATCCGCGAAGCCGGCGCCACGCGCGCGCAACCGAGCAGCTTCAACAGCCCCAAGGGGCGCATGCTGGCGAGCATGACGATCTGGCGCGACGGCGACGATTACATGCTGCAACTGCCGCGTGTGTTGTGCGAACCCATGCGCAAAAAACTGAGCATGTACGTGTTGCGCGCCAAAGTAAAAATTTCCGATGCAAGCGACGAAATTATTTCGCTCGGGTTGTCGGGTGAAAATGCGCGGGAAATTCTGGGCAGGCAATTCGGCGAATTGCCGCAACGGGCGTTTGACCTTGTCGGCGCGGAGCGGGCCAGCATAATAAAAATTGGCGACACGCGTTTCCAGATCAACACCACCGCGCGGCATGCGCAGGCCCTGTGGCAAACGCTCGGCCAGCACGCGCAACCGGCCGGCAGCGCGTGCTGGGACTGGCTCAACATCCGCGCCGGCATCCCCGTCATCCTGCCGCAAACGCAGGAACAGTTCGTGCCGCAGATGGTGAATTTCGAACTCATCGGCGGGGTCAACTTCAAGAAGGGCTGTTACCCGGGGCAGGAAATCGTGGCGCGCACCCAATATCTCGGCAAGTTGAAACGGCGCATGTACCTGGCGCATCTCGACAGCGGCGAAGCGCCGCAACCGGGCGACGATCTGTTCAGCGCGGACATGGAAGGGCAGGCCAGCGGCATGATCGCCAACGCCGCGCCCGCGCCGGGCGGCGGCTACGACGTGCTGGCCGTGGTGCAAACCAGCAGCCGGGAAACACAGGCGGTGCGCTGGAAATCGCCGGGCGGCGTGGAACTGACATTTTTGCAGCCCCCTTATCCGCTAATCGCCGCCGAAGCATGATTCCGATTCTGTTTCAAAGATAAAACGACACGGTAGAGGCGTGATTCATCACGCCCCCGGAAAATCACCCGATGATTTCAACGGCTGTTCCTGCGGGGGCCAGATCAAACAACTCGATCAGGTCGGCATTGCGCATCCGGATGCAGCCGTGCGAATCGGGTGTGCCGAGCCGCACCGTATCCGGCGTGCCGTGGATGTAAATGTAGCGGCGCATGGTGTCGTTTTCGCCCAGCCGGTTAAAGCCTGTTTCGCAGCCGGACAACCACAGGATGCGCGTCAGTATCCAGTCGCGTTCCGGAAACTGCGCGCCCAGTTCGGGCGTGTATATTTCCCCGGTGGGGCGGCGGCCCACGAACACGGTGTTTTCCGGCTGCCCCGCGCCGATCCTGGCGCGGATGATGTGCTTGCCGCGCGGCGTGCAGCAACTGCCGCGCACCTCGCCCACGCCATTCGCGGCGGTGGAAACCGCGTAGCGGCGCAGCACCCGGCCCGCGTCATCCAGCAATTCGAGCTGCTGCGCGGCAATATGGATATTGATTTTCATTGCGCCTTCCGCTGCGCGCGGCGCAGCGCGAAAAAATTGCTGAGCATTGCGCCGCACTCTTCCGCCAGCACACCGCCCAGAACTTCGGCATGATGGTTCAAACGCAACCCCTCCCCGGCCCTCCCCCTGTCATGGGAGGGAGCGAGTTCTCCTCCCCTGACAAGGTGAGGCCGGGAGGGGTTGATCTCTCCAAACACATCCAGCACGCTGCCGCACGCGCCGGTCTTGGGGTCGTTCGCCCCATACACCACCCGCGCGACGCGCGCGTGCATTATCGCACCGGCGCACATCAGGCACGGTTCGAGCGTGACGAACAGCCCGCAGCCCACCAGCCGGTAATTGCCCAACCGCTGCGCCGCATCGCGCAACGCCATCATCTCGGCATGGGCGGAAGGGTCGTGGCGCGAAATCGGTGCGTTGAAACCGCGCCCGACGATTTCGCCGCCCATGACCACCACCGCGCCCACCGGCACTTCGCCGGCGGCTTGCGCCTGTCTTGCGAGTTCCAGCGCGGCGCGCATGTAATCGGAATCGGTCATCGGTGTGGCATCGGTAAAGGGAGCGGCAACCGTAGCATAACTGCGCCGGTTTGACGAGGCTGCTATGATGCTTGCCTTCGGCGCATTTTTTGACAAGAATGTCGCCATCTTCAGCGAGTTTGTTCATGCCAGAAAATACGATTGCGGATTTTTCTCTACCCGGCACGGGAAATCAGACCTTCACCCTGTCCGGCGCGCGCGGCAAGCATCCGATTCCCCGCTTTTACCCCGAGGACGATACGCCGGGATGCGCCCGAAACGGCAACCGCCCGAAGGGTTGCAGCATATCCACTTATTCATTAACGAGCCTTTAGCAACCAGAGGAAAGTCATGCCACCACGCAAAAGAACGGCAAAGCAAACCAACACCAAACTGTTCGTGCTGGACACCAATGTGCTGTTGCACGATCCGACCAGCCTGTTCCGCTTCGAGGAGCACGATATTTGCCTGCCGATGTTCGTGCTGGAGGAGCTGGACAACAAGAAAAAGGGCATGACCGAAGTCGCCAGGAATGCGCGGCAGGCCAGCCGCTTCCTGGACGAGATCGTCAGCGATGCGCCGCACAGGATCGAGGAGGGCATCGCGCTGGAATCCGCCGCGCACAAGAACTGCACCGGACGGTTGTTTCTGCAAACCAGTTTCATCAAGCACGAGCTGCCGCAGCATCTGGAACTGGGCAAGGCGGACAACGCGATTCTCGGCGTCGTCATCGGCCTGCAAAAACAGCAGCCGCAGCGCGCGGTCATCCTGGTCAGCAAAGACATCAACATGCGCATCAAGGCGCGTGCGCTGGGGCTGGAGGCGCAGGACTATTTCAACGACAAGGTGCTGGAAGACACCGACCTGCTCTACACCGGCGTGCTGCCGTTGCCGGACGATTTCTGGGAGCGGCACGGCAAGGACATGAAATCGTGGCAAAAGGAAGGCCATACCTATTACCAGATACGCGGCCCGCTGTGCGGCGCGTTTTTCGTCAACCAATTTGTTTACAAGGAAGACGACACCCCGTTCTATGCCGTGGTGCTGGAGCAGGACGACCGGGGCGCGCTGCTGCGCACGCTGACCGATTACACCCACGGCAAGAACAACGTGTGGGGCATCACCGCGCGTAACCGCGAGCAGAATTTCGTGCTCAACCTGCTGCTGAACCCGGAAATCGATTTCGTCACTTTGCTGGGGCAGGCGGGCACCGGGAAGACCTTGCTGACGCTGGCGGCGGGCTTGTTGCAGACGCTGGAAACCAAGCTGTATTCGGAAGTCATCATCACGCGCGTGACCGTGCCGGTGGGTGAGGACATCGGCTTTCTGCCGGGCACCGAGGAAGAAAAAATGACGCCGTGGATGGGCGCGCTGGAAGACAATCTGGACGTGCTGAACAAATCCGACGAGGAGGGCGGCGACTGGGGCCGCGCCGCAACGCGCGATTTGATCCGCTCGCGCGTCAAGGTGAAATCGCTCAACTTCATGCGCGGGCGCACTTTCCTCAACAAATACCTCATCATCGACGAAGCGCAGAACCTCACCCCCAAACAGATGAAGACGCTGGTCACGCGCGCCGGCCCCGGCACCAAGGTCGTGTGCATGGGCAACATCGCGCAGATCGACACGCCTTATCTCACCGAGGGCAGTTCCGGCCTGACCTATGTGGTGGACCGCTTCAAGGGCTGGGCGCACGGCGGGCATGTCACGCTGTTGCGCGGCGAGCGGTCGCGCCTGGCGGATCATGCCGCCGAAGTATTGTAGGGGCGCGATTCATCGCGCCCTTGCCCCGAAAAAGGGCGCGATAAATCGCGCCCCTACGTGAACTAACCCCATTTGCTATTATGAAACTGCTGTTCGATCTATTCCCCGTCATCCTGTTTTTCGTCGCCTTCAAGTTCCAGGGCATTTATGTCGCCACCGCTGTCGCTATTGCCGCCACCGTCGCGCAGATCATCTGGACAAAATTCCGGCATGGCAAAGTCGATACGATGCTGTGGGTGAGCTTCGCCATCATCGCCGTGTTCGGCGGCGCGACGCTGCTGCTGCACGACGAGACTTTCATCAAGTGGAAACCGACCGTGCTGTACTGGCTGTTTTCCGTCATTCTGCTGTTCTCGAATTTATTTTTTCACAAGAACCTGATGCGCGCATTGTTGCAGGAAAAAATCGCCCTGCCGGTACATGTCTGGAACCGGCTCAACCTGGGCTGGAGCCTGTTTTTTGCGGCGCTGGGATTTATCAACCTGTATGTGGCTTTCAACTACTCCACCGATGATTGGGTCAATTTCAAATTGTTCGGTTTTACCGGATTGATGTTCGTGTTTGTCCTGGCGCAAGGCGCGTGGCTGTCGAAGTATGTGGACGAAAAAAAGGAATCAAACTGATGTTTGCCCTCTCCTCAATCCTCTCCCGCAAGCGGGAGAGGAGGCGATCGTATAGGTGCTTTTGATGTTATACGCAATCATCGGGCAGGACACCCCAAACAGCCTGGATAAACGCATGGCGGCGCGCCCCGCGCACCTGGCGCGCCTGCAATCCTTGCAGGGCGAAGGCCGGCTGCTGCTGGCCGGCCCTTTCCCCGCCGTGGATGCCGTTGATCCGGGTGCGGCAGGTTTTGCGGGCAGCCTGATCGTGGCCGAATTTGCTTCGCTGCAAGCCGCGCGGGAATGGGCGGATGCCGACCCGTATGCCGCCGGCGGAGTGTTCGGGCAAATCACCGTTCAGCCATTCAAAAAGGTATTGCCCGCATGAGCCGCGTAAAAACCATGCGAGCCCACCTCGCCGCGCTCGACCCGATTGCCATCGAGATCACCGACGAAAGCGCACGCCACGCCGGGCATGCCGGCGCGCGCGACGGCGGCGGGCATTACGTGCTGCGCATCGTTTCGGCGCAGTTTTCCGGGAAGAATACGATGGCCCGCCACCGTATGATATATTCCGCATTAGGTGAAATGATGAAGCGCGAAATACACGCACTCACCATACTGGCGAACGCGCCGGATGAAATTTGATTTTCGATTTTTTAAAAAAAAGGACTCATGATGTTGAAAACTGGAAAATTTGCAGCACTGGCAATTCTGGGCGCACTGGCGATCAATCCCGCCTTCGCCGAAGACAAATCCGCCGCGATGGTGAATGGCGTTTCCATCCCGCAATCGCGCATCGACGCACGCGTCAAGGTTGCCACCACACAAGGCCAGCCCGACAGCCCGGATCTGCGCAAGGCGATTCGCGAAGACATGATTAACCTCGAAGTGCTGTCGCAGGAAGCCGTAAAGCTCGGCATGGGCAAGGACAATGACGTGGCGCAGCAGATCGAGCTGGCCAGGCAATCGGTGCTGGCTGGTGCGTTCGTGCAAAACTACACCAAGAATCATCCGATCAGCGAAGCCCAGCTCAAACAGGAATACAACAACCTGAAATCCAAGCTCGGCGAGAAAGAATACAACGCGCGTCACATCCTGGTTGAGACCGAAGCCGAAGCCAAGGCCATCATCGCGCAACTCGACAAGAAGGCAAAATTCGAGAAGCTCGCCGAAAAATCCAAGGATGCCGGTTCCGCAGAACGTGGCGGCTCATTGGACTGGGCAGTGCCGAACAACTTCGTTCCACCATTTGCCAACGCATTGACCAAACTGAAAAAAGGCGAATACACCAAGGAGCCGGTGCAATCGCAATTTGGCTGGCACGTCATCAGGCTGGACGACGCGCGCGACCTGAAAGCGCCGCCATATGAAGAAGTCAAGCCGCAACTGCAACAACGCCTGCACCAACAGGCCATCCAGAAGGAAATTGCCGATCTGCGCGCCAAAGCCAAGATCGAATAACGGCTGACCCCCATCGGTAACACAAAAAAGGACACCGCCCGGTGTCTTTTTTTAATTGCCCTGTCGCTTGTTCCGGTTTGTGTCGAAAACGGGATTTTGCAGGCGCAGCCCACCAAAGCGCCCACCCCGCAAAAAATGGTTCATGTTTCTGCAGCAAATTGGAATTGCTGCCATTTTTCGTCACTTCCCCGGTAAACCGGGCTGATTTTCGTCATTCGATCATCCTCTATTGGCTGATACAACCCGGAAAAATTCCGGATATATAACTTATCTATTTGTTTTGCTTATGTTTTATAAAAAACAAAATATCAGGGCACGATTCTTGCAAATAAGAGAACGATTAAAGATGTTTTTTTATTGTTGACGGGTTCAATTTTAAAGTGTGGCGTCGATAGTTGCCTGTTAGTGCGTAACTGGCATGTCGAAAACGATGGAGGAAAGTGTTTTTGGAGAAGTCCGGGCATTAGCCAGCTTTCCTGGTTGTTTGCCCGGCTCCGATTACATGAGGTAACAATCATGCGAGGCTTGACGATATCAGGAAGCCGCCCCCGCAGCCATGCTCTGGCCCTGTGGGTTTTGCTGTTTTTGCTCGCGCCACAACTTGGATGGGCGGTCGGCACGCCTGCCGGAACGGTCATCTCCAACGTGGTCACGGTGAGCTATGACATTGGCGGCACAAGCCAACCTCCCGCCAGCAGCGCGCCGGTGAATTTCACGGTCGATGAACTGATCCAGCCCACGCTCACCTGGCAGGACGGTACACCGGTTGCGGTGAACACGCCGGGAACCAATGATGCGCTGACATTTGTGCTGACCAACAGCGGCAACGGCCAGGAAGCGTTCGGCCTGGCGCGCACCAACGGCCCGGCTCCCCTCCCGGCGGGAAATTACACACCGGCGAACGGCAGCATCTCCATCTATCTTGAAAGCAACGGGACGCCAGGCTTCCAGGCCACCGACACCGCTTACATTCCCGGCACAAACGACCCCAATCTTGCGCCGGATGCGGGGCAAACCATTTACGTGATCAGCGATACGCCCAGCGTGGCCAGCAACGCGCTCGGCGAAGTGCGGCTGACCGCCTCATCCCTTACCGCCGGTGCGGCGGGTTCGTCGCCCGGCACCAGCCTGGCGGGGTTGGGGCAGGGCGGCGGCTTCGCCGTGGTGGGCAGCGCGCAAGCCCAGGTGAGCGTGACGGGCAGTTACATCGCCAGCGGCTTGGGCCTGGTGGTGAACAAGACCGTCTTTAGTGTGCTTGATCCGAATGGCACGGCGGTGCTCATGCCCGGTGCGGTCATGACCTACCAGATTACCGCGACGCTTTCCGGCACGGGAACCGTCAACAATCTGGTGGTTACCGACCCGCTGCCCGCCAATACCACCTACGTGCCGGGCAGCATTGTCGCCGGTGGCGCCGCACAAACCGATGCGGCCGATGCCGATCAGGCGCAGTTTGCCGCCAACACCGTTTCTGTTTCGCTGGGGAGTGTTGCCGCCCCGGCGACCATTGTTATCACGTTTCGCGCAACGATTAATTAACTGAAGGAGACCGTAATGCGTATTTCCCGTTTGTTGTTCATCACTACCCTGTTCATGGCATTGGGCGGTTTTTCACCGGCCTCGCAGGCGGCTGACGGCGCCATCAAGGTAAAGAGCATCGCACAGGTTGAAGTCGAAGTGGTTGGGAAAGATGGCAAAAAGACGCTCAAGCGCGCCCCCGTCGAGAAAGTCGTCCCCGGAACCGAGGTGATTTACACCACCACGTTCGAGAACATCATCGACAAGACAGTCGGCAATATCGCCATCGACAACCCGGTCCCGAACGATACCGAATACAAGGCGGGCAGCGCGTTCGGCAAGGATTGCGAAATCCTGTTCTCGGCCGATGGCGGCAAGAAATTCGGCCACGCCGAAGAATTGAAGGTCAAGGGCGCCGACGGCAAGGAACGCACTGCCTTGCCCAGGGAATACACGAACATCCGCTGGAATTACAAAGGGCAACTGGCGGCCGGAAAATCCGGCGAGGTCGGTTTCCGCGCGGTCGTCAAATAGGGGGCTGGCAAGTGAACACTTCTTTTTCAAATTACCCCGGGCGCTTCCTGATGCCCGAGCCGATGACAGATCCGCCGTGGATCCGTTCGCCGCTTTCCGGGCGCGGCCCGCCTATCGGCACCGGCCCGCCATGAACGGCAAGTTTTCGGGATCACCTTTTTGCAACAGGCAGTCATTTTTTAGCAGCACTTTTTAAAGGAGAGTCAAAATGAAAAAGCATAATACGAACAGCCCACCCAAGCTTGCCGCACTGTTATTCGGTGCGGCGCTGCTCGGGCTGGTCTCACAAAGCGCGCTGGCGGCAGGCACTGCGTCCGGCACGGTGGTTACCAACCTGGCGAAACTCAACTACTCGGTTGGCGGAGTCGCGCAAGGCGCCATCTGCTCCTCACCCACGGGGAACGGCACCGCCGACGATGACGGAACTTGCGTGTCCGGCGCATTCGGTGCAGTCAACACCGACTTCGCGGTGGATAACAAGGTGGATCTGCTGGTGACGGAAGGCAACAGCACCTACACCACCGTTGTGGCCGGGCAAACTGCTGCGACAACGACCTTCACGGTGAAGAACGAAGGCAACACCACGCAGGATTTCAAGCTCGACGTGGCCAGCCTGGCGAACGGCACCGTGCTGTTCACCAAAACGGATAACTTTGACGGTACGAGCTGCACCGTTTCCAACATCGCTATCTCGTCGGGCAGCATGGGCACGTACACCGCATTGGATCAGCATATCAATGCCCTGACCGCCGAAAGCATCGCGACGGTCACCGTCTCCTGCAACATCCCGGCGGCCCAGGCGAACAACAGTTTTGCCGCTATTTCGCTCAAGGCTACAGGACGCACCGACAATGCCGCCAATACGATGGGTGGCGCCTTGTCCGAAACGGCCAACACCGAAGATGGCGTGGAAATCGTCTATGGCGATAGCGCGGGTACGGATGACACGACAGGGGTCGGAGATGCCGAACATTCGGCACGCGATGGCTACTTCGTGCAGACTGCCACGCTGACGGTCACCAAGACCGTGGCAACC
>SCPW01000017.1 GCA_004298605.1 Gallionella sp. | reverse complement strand
GCCAGCGCCAACACCGTCAGCAGGCAGGCCACCATCACACCGTGACGGCCATCGGCGGCGCGGCGCGCAAACCTACTCGCCACTGCCCAACACCAGCGATTGCACATGCACCAAGGCCTGCACGGCCTCCGTCAATTCCTTCGCCAACCGCCGGCGCTCGTTATCCGACACCCGGCCATCGCCCAAGGCGCGCTCCACTTCGCGGGCGTAATCGCCCACTTCGGCCATCATGCGCGTCACCGAGCGCAGCAAATCGCCAGAACTGGCCCCCGGCACCGGCAGCGGCACCGCCACAAAACCCAATTCGGTTGCCATGGCGTGCAAAACATCCGCCTTGCCGGTCATCAACTGGATTTCCAGCGCCTCCATCAACGACAAATGATGCGTGTCATTGATCGGACTCAGCTTCGCTTGCAACACACGCACGTGTTTCCCCATGCGCCCGGCCAGCGCCGGAATACCGCCCGGATAACCCATCCCAATTCGCTGTGCCGCATCAATCAAATTGCTCATCGAACACCCTCAAATGACGTTTGCAAAAAGGCCAGCGTCGATAAACTGGCCCAAAATCCATAAAAAAACCGGCCGCCCCGACAGCAGCCGGCAAAACCCGCCCAGGCGGGACTGAGGTCACCAAATCAGCACAAAAATGGTGGCGGGGGCAGGATTCAAACCTGCGGCCTTCGGGTTATGAGCCCGACGAGCTATCAGACTGCTCCACCCCGCTGATGGGTGCCGGTCTCTCCCGGCTGTCACGCCTGTTCAGCCGTGCCACATCAGGCAACGGCAGGCAGTGCCGCAAGGCACACATCCGGCGTTCTCCCTTCAGGTATTCAAAAAAGAGGAATCCCCGCCTGGTGTCACGCCGTCGGCCTGAACATTGACGCCGAGGCACGCATGCGTTTTGCCGGCGAATCCGCCTATCGGCACAGGCAGGGCGAGCACTGAGATCATGCGGCTTTGTCCTCCGGTTGATCGTTGAGGGCACAGGTGTTGCCCGTCAGGTTTTTTGCCGTGCCACGAATGTATGTCCAATTGTCGATACGATCCGGGCGTAATTCCTCCACGGTCACCAGCCCGTCTGTCTCACGTTCAATGGCGATAACAATGGCATCGCCAATCGGCTGCTTGATGCAAACCGCTTTACGCAAATAGCCCACCGTCGTCCCGCAGGCCGCAGCAAATTGATCCTGCCGCTCTTTGGGTAGGCTGTTGAGGTAGTCGAGCAGTTTTTGCATGTCCATGGCACGAACATTACTAGCTAGTAATGTCGCTGTCAATACTGTTTAGTGTTTTACTTTTAAGTAATCGTTATGTAAAAAAGCGCATGGCAAACATGATCAATCAGGACATGGAGCATAGGCGTAAGCGACTGCGGCAGTGGATTAACGACAACTACGGTTCTCAGGCGGCGTTTATCGAAAAAACGGGCATAAACCAGGGAGAGTTATCTGGACTGCTTCGAAACAAGTCTTTTGGCGAAAAAAAAGCGCGCAATTTGGAGCTTTTGGCGGGTATGCCATCGAAATGGCTAGACCAACAAGATGGTCAGCCAAGCGGCGCAGAAATTGAACAAATCCCAGCGATGGCACGACCCGTGCCAGTCATACCGCTAGAACTCGCTGGGAGTAACAAGATGAACGAATGGATAGCCGACCACCCGGAAGCCCGCCGCTTTCGGCCCAAAGCCTGCGGCGAACGCACGTTCGCCGTCGCCGCGCAAGACATCAGCATGGCGCCGTATATCGTGCCGGAGATGGTGGTTTACATAGACCCGGATGAGCCGCTCACGCCAGGACGCTGTGCCCTGGTGCAATTCGAGGGCGCAAAAACGCCGGTTTTCCGGCGCTTGGTCGCCGACGGCGGGCAGGAATATTGGAGCGCGGAAGCCCAAGGCTGGATTGAGCGATTTCGCGCCCGCACAGCGGCGGATACCGTGATCGGCACGGTCATCATGCGGGCCATGGACGATTGACGGGTAAATACTGACGCGGGGACAGTTAAAACAACCCGCTAAGCTGTGAATAGCCTGAACCCATGCGCCACCTGCCGAATGGTGGGCGATCCGGGGGCACACCGGAACTGGCAGGTCACGTTGCGTGACTTCCAGGCATTTCCTCTCGGCTATTCACGAATCAAGACGATGTTGCAAATGGAGAACTTTTCCCTTGCGGTAGTGTTATTGATTGATTTTTTAGCAATCATCGGAACAATCGGAATCCTTTTTAGTGTTTTTCGCAAATACAAGGCGCTACGAATTCTCTACATTGAGTCCGAAGAACAGCGACTCCAACTAAAAACGCTACTGGACTCGAAGGAACAAGAGCTAAGCCAGTTACGTGATGAAATAATGCCTTTCCGAGACATCATGGATTGGCTCAAACAGTTTGAAGGAATTGCGGATGCGGATATCAAAGTACAAGAAATACTACGTTTAGCGCAGCGATTGCGGCAGGATGCTGACGAGTTTTCGAGGAACATCACGGAACAGACCAACAATCAAGCCAGAGACCTCTTAAATCACGCGCAAGTGGAAGCCGACAATTTAATGCGCCAAGCTGAAAACCAAGCGCGCAAGATACTCGAAGACGTTAAACAGAAAGCCGCCGAAACCGAAAGCCAAGCTGCGGGAATGATTAGCCGCGCCCAATCGGAAGCTGATAGATTAAAGCGACAATCCGAAAGCGAAGTGCACATGGCCAAGGCAGAGACCAAGAGAGTCGATGCGCAAATCCAAGCGATGCTGCTACAGGCCAAAGACAAAAAACAATCAATCCTTGATAGTGCCAAGCAAAAAGAAACGGAGTCTGCGAATATCCTGGAAATGGCGAAGCGACTGACCGACAAAACAATTCAAGAGGCCAGGGCACAAGCGGAATCCATGCTTGGTGATGCCGCCAAACCGATTGAGCAAGTCAGGATTTACGCCAAGACGCTTGAAGCGCTCAAGCGGCAAATTGAAGGGTACGGCGATCAGTACCTTGTTCCCACAACCTCATTACTGGACGAACTGGCAGACTCATTTGGATTTTCAGACGCAGGCCAGAAACTCAAAGAATCTCGCATCCTGGTGCGCAGGATGTCACAATTAGGAACCGCCGTATCGTGCGATTATGTGGAACCGAATCGCAGGAACACTGCGATTCGGTTCGTGACAGATGCGTTCAACGGCAAAGTCGATTCCATCCTGTCTCGGGTGCGCAGCACCAACTATGGCGTGCTGGAGCGCGAAATCAAAGATGCTTTTTACGTCATTAACCACAACGGCGAAGCGTTCCGCAACGCCCGAGTTACCGCTGCTTATTTGGCTGCACGCCTGGAAGAATTGCGCTGGGCATCTACGGTACAGGCATTGCGTGAAGAGCAGATGGAGGAGCAGCGCCGTATCCGCGAACGAATGCGGGAAGAAGCCAAAGCACAACGTGAATACGAACGCGCGCTAAAAGAAGCGGAAAACAAAGAAGAAACCATGCGTAAAGCTATGGAAAAGGCCAAAGAGATGTTGGAAAAGGCCGACGACACCCAGAAGGCTGAATACGAGCGCCGCCTTCAGGAACTTGAGCAAAAATTGCAAGCAGCGGAACAATTACGGCAGCGTGCTCTATCCATGGCACAGCAAACGCGCTGCGGTCATGTCTATGTCATATCCAATATCGGCTCATTTGGCGAAAATGTATACAAAATCGGTATGACCCGTCGCCTGGAGCCACTCGATAGGGTGCGCGAATTGGGAGACGCCAGCGTTCCATTTGGATTTGACATACATGCCATGATTTATAGCGAAGATGCACCGACGTTGGAACGAAAAATGCATCGGTGTTTTATCCGTAATCAAGTTAACAAGGTCAATCCGCGCAAAGAGTTTTTTCGGCTACCACTGGTTGAAATCAAAAAATCAATTGAAAACTGCGGCTGCAAAGTGCAGTGGACACTTACAGCACAGGCACAACAATGGCGAGAAACCCAGCGCATTGAATCACGGATGGCCGAAAACGCTACATTTGCCCAAGAGTGGCTGAACCAGCAATCGGCTTGGGAACCGGTTTGGGAGATTGAGCAAGACGAGTTGCAACCAGATAATGCGATGGCGGCGTGACTACCTGCATGGGGTGGCGCCTGCCGCCCATCTTGGCGCCGCAACTCCATATCACAACCCCTCAGCCCGCAGGATGCGCTGAACGCTGGGCAGCGCATCCTTTAGCCATTTCCGCCGTCAGCGCGGCCATTGATCCACTGCGAAACAGGGTACCCGCATGATTCAAGACTATATCAAAGCCGCCTTGGCAAAAGCGCATTACGAAATCATCGAAGATGAAGAGCCATATTATGGCGAAATCCCGGAATTACAAGGCGTATGGGCAACCGGACGCACATTGGAAGAATGCCGACAACAGCTTGAGGAAACCCTGGAAGGTTGGATTTTGATTAGAAATAGTCAAGGACTGGATACGTACCTGGCGGCAAATTCGGCCTCAACGACTTCATGGGAACTGCCTCGACCGGCTTGCATTGAGGATTGGGCAGCACGCACCTTGCCGTGCAGAAAATCGTCATACTCCCGCGCTGCGCGTTGAGCTTGGACGAACTCGTCCATCACCTCGCGAACCACCTGCGGCCTCGACCGATGAGCGGCTTCTTTCGACATAGGAACCTCCTTCGACAATAGATACTGACCCAGTATTAGCGCCTGTGCGCCATTCAGCCCCATCTCCTCAGCGCCGCGCGGCGGTAGGCGGTAAATCTAAGCCGCCCGCTTCATCAACGGCCAACGCACATCAATTTCGTCCCAAGGGACGAAAAAACGCCCGGCTTCATCCTTTTCGATCACCATCCACTCCATCATAACCTCCACGTCTTTACGCACATTGCGGTGCCGCCCCAGGCGCTGGGCGAGCGCATCAAGGGTCAGCGGACTGGAAGCCCGCACGGCCTCCACCAACTCCCAGCGCTTGGGCGTAAATACCGCACCGAATTGCGCCATGGTATCGAAGCTGATGCCAAAATAGGGATCCACTTCACGCCCTGCATCAAGGGCGGCCATCGTTTCCGCCGCGCGCGCCAGCGTGGCGTCCATGGGTTCGCCCACCTTAATCGTCAATGTCGCCATTTGCAGCCTCTTTTACCGCTGTCCAAAAATCTGCGAGTAGCGCCGGGATCGTTGTAAAACGATACGGTGTTTCCACGCCGCGCCAGTGCTGGTGATCCCCCTTCCCGCGCTCGTTGTCAAACCCGATCACGCGACGTCCTGCCACTACATAGACCATCCGGTATTTAAAACGATGCGCCGAGGGCGGAACAGGTTGCGGAACCCGCCAAATGACGATTTCCACGCGCCCGCGCCCAAAAGGTCTTTTTTCAGTAAAAACCAGCGTCGCCGTCATAGCGCCTCATCATGCATCAGCCTTGGGGACCGGTAAAGTCCTTGCGAAGGGTAACGAAACCGCTAACACGCCACAAGCCCCAACGCCCGCCCCGCGCGGGCTTTTTTGTGCCCAACTTCCAGCGCTGACAAGTCACATGAAAAAAATTACCAAACAGTATTGACATAATTTTACCTAGTAGTAATATTTCTCCCGCGCCGCCCTCACCACCACCCACACACCCACCCGCGTCGTGATCCCCTGGCGCTGCCGAGAAGGGACGACAGAGCCCTGCCAGAGCAGACGCAGAGGCGGACAGTTTCGCGGAGGACCGGCGGGCGGGTGGCGCCAACCCACAACCGTTTAATTCAACCGAACCCCATAGAGGACACCACGATGACCGTATTGGCAGAGATCACCAATAAAGAACCCGAGGGCGGCAAAACCTTGGCCGTGTACCAATTTGCCGAAACCCTATTGCTAAAGCCCGGCCAAACGACAACGGTCGGGTTCCATACCGAAATCGTCCTCCTCGAACGGGCCGATCCCAATGCCGAACCCGCCCCAGCGACCCACAAAGCCGCTGAGCAACCACAAATAACACTGACCCAGCCAGAAAGACTGGCCGTGCTCTATTTCCTCGAAGAAAACTGGGAAGCGTTCACGGCCATCGCCGCCCGATTCATCGACGGAACCGAATTGAGTGTGTTGGAGAAAAAGCTGTCGCGCGAATAACCCTCAGCCGCCCGACCCGCCGGCACCATCTCCCGGCGGCGCGAAAAGGTCAACCGTGGCGACAGAACGGGACCAGTGGCCGCGCGGTTGAGTCCCGCACCGAAGCCACAAAGCTGTGAACAGCCGAAGTCAAGCGCCCGCTGCAACCGTAGCGGGAAGCCAAAGGAAACAACGCCAGGGACTGGCCCCATTTTCAGGAGACGTCCATGACGCGAAAAACCACCCATCCAGGCCGCCTGGCCTGTGTCGAATGCGGCTACCTCACGGGGTATAGCTGCCCGTACTGCGGCAAAGGACTCCCGTCCGACCACGGCTTGGTGGAAGTGGATCATGGCGAATACAACAGGCTGGTGTGCGACGAGTGCGGATACCTGACGGCATGGAAATGCCCGTCTTGCGATGCAGCAGATGACAATGCTGCAACCACGATACCTGAGCACATCAACGATCTGGCGCGACACGTTGAAAAACTCGCCCAGGACGAGGGCGCCAGCGTGATCGACGTTATCACGCTACTCCAAGTCGGCGCGGCCAAGACTCAAAACGACCGCCTGCTGGATCAACTCTGCGAACTCAAAGAGGATGCCATCCATCATGGAAACATTTGACGTCCCAAGCACCGCCCGTGCCGGCGAGCTGGAGATCATCCGCCAGCACTGCCGGCTGCACGGCAAAAAATTTCGGCGTCAGGCAGAAGAGCCGCCGCCGTTACCCGCCGGAATAGTTCCGGCATTTCTGCTGACCACAACCACGGAGCACCTCCATGCCACTCAACAACAGGCCATTTGATATCCACGCCGCCCTCAATGACATGGACGGCGGCGTCCTGATGGAAAAACTCGCAGCCACAATGACGGATACCGCATTAAGCGTTGTCAACCACGGCAACAAAGGCAAAACCGGCGAAGTCACGCTCAAGCTGACGCTGGAGCGTATCGGCGACAGCCGGCAAGTGCTGGTCAAGCACAAAATCAGCTACAAAAAATTAACGGCGCGCGGCGACGCCGTTGAAAACGACACCACCGAAACGCCGTTTTACGTCAATGGCAGCGGACATATCGACATCATGCCGCAAACCGCAGACATTTTTTCCTACCAACAACCTGCCGAGAAAGCCTAAATCATGAACCATCCAATCCAATCAGATATACAACGCATTGAGCAACTGGTGGCCGCTGCCGCCGATCGATTACCGGCAACAAACATTCCGTTTGCAGTGCTGCCCGAAGGATCAAAAATCCATCCCCTGGAACACCTGCTGTCGGCGCCGAGCCGCTTACGTCGGGACTTTTCCACGCGCCGTATCCCGGACTTTTTGGAATACGTCAATCAGGAATTTCGTGACACTGAAAGCGCGGTATTTATCAGCACAACCGGGAAAACGGCGATGGCAATTATCGATGCCGGCAGCGGCACCGATCCTTTGTGGGGCGATCACCGCGCCATTCTTACGCTGGAAGACGCCCCGGCCTATCAGGCACTGACTGAGCTGGTTGAGAAGGGCGACCTGAATCAGCGTGACCTGATCGAATACCTGGAAGACTGGGCGGATTGTGTCACGGCCTCCAAAGAGGGGTCGCCCATGACCACGGCAAAAGCCATTACCGGCATTCGCAAAGTCGAAATCAACGCAGGCGCAAAATCCATGCACGAAGAGGGGGACTTCAGCGCTAAGCGAACTCGGCTGGAAGAAGTCGAAATTCGCGGCGCGGAAGACATGATGCCCGACACGCTAGTCCTCACCTCGGCTATTTACATCGGAACGACAGAACAGTCGTTGCACGTAAAAATCGTCAGAGGCTCCTTCGGCGACAAACCGACGTTTCGCCTGCGGATACAACGGCTGGATAAAAATCTTGAAGCGGTAGCGACCGAAATGGAAGCGCGGTTGAAAGACAAGCTGACGTCAAAGCGCATTTTTATCGGCACGGCACAAACGCGCACTTAAAACGGCTCTGGCGTGACAGCACCGGCACCGAACTGACGGGTGGAACGCCCTCCCTTAACGGCTGGCCTGGTAGTCAGGGAACCTGCGTAACGCAGAGAAATGCCGGTAATAACGTGGGCGTGACAGCCGGGAGAGACCGGCACCCATTAAATCCACCCCATAGGAAACAAACGCATGAACTTCAAAAAAACCAGCCCCAACGCCCGCGGCCTGATCACCGCCTGGGAAGGCAGCATCCCGACCGTTTACAACGATGTTGCGGGTCTGCCGACCATCGGTGTCGGCCACTTACTGAGCAAATCGGAGCTGTCATCCGGCAAAATCATCCTCAACGGGACAGCCGTCAAATACCGAAACGCACTGACGTCGCAACAAATCGACGTGCTATTAACCAAAGATCTGACGCCGGCGGAGCACATCATTA
>SCPW01000150.1 GCA_004298605.1 Gallionella sp. | reverse complement strand
ACCACCAGCATGCCGGTGATCGCGCCGCCTTTGAAAGATACGTTCAGCGCCGCGTTCAGGCTTTCCTTGGCCGCTTCGGCGGTGCGCACGTTGGCGCGCACCGACACGTGCATGCCGATAAAACCTGCCGCGCCGGAGAGTATCGCGCCTATTGCGAAGCCGATAGCCGTTTGCCACCCCAACGCGATGAAAATGACAACGAACAGCGCCGCGCCAACGATGCCGATGGTGGTGTATTGCCGGTTCAGATAGGCGGAAGCGCCTTCCTGAACCGCGGCGGCAATTTCCTGCATCCTCGCGCTGCCGGTTGATTTACCCAGAATCCATTTGATTGAAAACACGCCATACAGGATAGCGACAATGGCGCAAAACAGTGAAAACCCAAGACCACCTGACATGATTTCCCTCCATAAAAGATAACCAGCCAAACGCCCCGGCATTCAACTCAGATGCTAGAGCACACTGAACCCAGTTCAGGTGGCTAGGATACTGCGAATCAGGCAATAACATGGATATTTTTAGGGTATTTTTAGCGCTATGCTTTTTGCGGCTATAGAAGGGCTTCATACTCCGGCCCCGTTGAGCTACGCTATGCTCTCGATATGAACCGAGTTAAATTACCCCCGGCAAAGCCGGGGGCTTATTGGGTGATCGCCTCAAAGGCGCCGATAAACCGTGAGCCGCCCAAGGCGGCTGATTTTCTCCTCCCCTTTCAAGGGGGAGCAACCGTGTTTAGTGTCAAGCGATTTTTGGGTTCCATGGAGCATTGTTTTTCAACATTGAATTCATAATGGTTAACAACTTTCTCATGCAAGCGACGATGGCCACTTTGGGCGGTTTGCCAGCCTTTTTCAGGCGTTCAGCGAATGCTTTGATCGTGTCGTTGCAACGTATCGCCGAGACGGTCGCCATGTATAAAACTGCACGTACATCAGCCCGTCCGCCCCAGACGAAGCGTTTGCCACGATGTTTGCCGCTATCGTTGGCTAATGGCGCGACACCGGTCAGCGCCGCAATTTCGCGGCGGTTCAGCGTCCCGAGCTCGGGGCATTTCGCCAGCATGGTTCGCGTGGTGACGTTGCCTACACCCGGAATGCTGCGCAGCAGATCGTCCTTGGCTCGCCACACATCCGATTCGCGCAACTGTTTGGTCAAGCCGCTATCCACTTCGGCAATCCGCTTGCCCAACCAAACGATATGTTGTTTCAAGCTCTTTTGCATCGGCTTTGAAGCCGCCGTGCCGAGCCGGAGGGCCTCTTGAACCCGGATATCGATCAGTTGGCGCCGCCTGCTCACCATGTCATCCAGGGCGCGGGTATCCGCGTCCTTGAGCGGTCTCGCCTGAGGCCGAACCGCTTTGGCAAACGCCGCCAGCACCGCAGCATCAACCTGATCCGTCTTGGCCAATTGCCCTGTGGCTTTGGCAAAGTCACGCGCCTGGCGCGGGTTGATGACAGCGACCGGCAACCCTTTGCTGGCCAGCTCGGTCGCGATGCGGACTTCCAGTCCGCCCGTGGCTTCGATCACGATCAAAGCCGGGCTCGCTTCTTTCAGACGACCGATAATTTGGCCGATTCCCGCTTCATCGTAAGTAACATGCAACGTCCGGCCAATAGGCTCGATGCACACGTCCAACGTGGATTTGGACACATCGATGCCGACAAACTTCTCCACTATCGTTTCGTTCATGGCACCCATCCTTGCAAAAATGCGGGCTTATTTGCCCAAGCAACCGTTCGGGTTGTCAGTGAAAAACCGGCACGACGCTCCTTGCTTCCCCGCGGGCTTGATGTCCCAAAGGTTGGTCGAGCTGCCGTGCCGGGCCAGACAGAATTAACCAACAAAAAACTAACCCATGTCCAGTAAAACGAAACATACAAGGTTGGGTGGGGGATGGGGTAAGCACCAGAATTCGCGTCTACACTCAAACCCATCCCCACCCTAGCCCTCCCCTTGAAAGGGAGGGAACAAAACAAATGCAAACAAAATCGTGACGACCGTATCACACGGTCAAACCTTACTT
>SCPW01000016.1 GCA_004298605.1 Gallionella sp. | reverse complement strand
CCGAACCGCTGCGTGCCGGCGAGCAGCAAACTATCAATATCACCGTCAGCATCGGCATCGCCGCTTACAACGGGCATCCCGATTACGAAACGATGATCAAAGATGCGGATGGCGCGCTTTACCGGGCCAAAGAAGCGGGGCGCAACCGTTGCGTGTTGGCGGGGCAGTGATAGCGCGGGGGCAACTCCAATCTCATACCGAAGGTCGAATAACTCGTAGGGGCGCGATTCATCGCGCCCTGATTTCAAGAAAAGGGCGCGATGAATCGCGCCCCTACGGGTTGGGTGGAGTATTAAAAAACGCCACCGCTTCCGCCTCCACCCTGGTGCGCTTCATCGGCGGCAGGCTTTGCCAGATGCGCTTGCCGTAGTGTTTGGAGATCAGGCGCGGGTCGCAGATCATCAGCACACCGCGATCTGTTTCATCGCGGATCAGCCGCCCCGCGCCTTGTTTCAAGGTGATGATGGTGCGCGGCAACTGGTATTCCATGAACGCGTTGCGCCCCTGTTTGTTGAGTTGCGCGATGCGCGCCGCCAGCACCGGGTCGTCCGGCGGGGCGAACGGCAGCTTGTCGATAATCACCAGCGACAACGCTTCGCCGCGCACGTCCACGCCTTCCCAGAACGACTGGCTGCCGAGCAGCACCGCGTTGCCGTGTTCGCGGAAGCGCGTCAGCAGCTCGTTGCGCGAGCCTTCGCCTTGCAGCATCAGCGGGTAATCCCAGCCACGGCGGTCGAATTCCGCCCCCAAAATTTCGTGCGCGCGTTGCATGGCGCGCAGGCTGGTGAACAGCATGAAGGCGCGCCCTTTGCTGGCTTCCAGCAGCGGCAGTGCAGCCTGCACCACCGCCTCGGTATAGCCCTCGCTGTTCGGCTCCGGCAGGCCTTGCGGCACGTACAGCAAGCCCTGCTCGCCGTAGTTGAACGGGCTGTCCCAGCAGGCGGTGCGCGCCTTGAGCAAGCCCATCTCGTTCTGGTAGTGCGAAAAATCCTGCTTCACCGCGAGCGTGGCCGAAGTGAATATCCAGGCGCGCGGGCTGCCGCCGATCTGCCGCTCGAAAATTTCCGCGATGGACAACGGCGTGGTGTTGAGTTGCAGCGAGTGATGGAATATCTCTAACCACCTGACTTTGTCGGGTGCGTCGCCGTCCTGCCACTGTTTCAACTGCTGCGCCAAAGCCTGCCCCCGCTGCCAGCAATTCTCCAACCCTTCGCTGCGCTCCGCCTGTTTCTCCAGCAACCCGTTCAGTTGCACCAGTTTCTCGCCCAGTGTTTTCAGCGCGGGCGCAAAATCCTTGAAGTTTTCCGTCGCGATAGCGGGCAGCCTTCCTTCCTTTTTGAACACCAGCCGCAAATCGCGCGCGGCCTTATCCAGCTCGTCGGCCGCCTTGGGCAACGGCGCAAAATCCTTGGCGGAAGCCGCCGCCTCGATGCGTGTGTCGCGCGCCAAGTCGAGCAATTGCGTGGTGGACAGATTTTCGCCAAAGAACAGGCTGGCGGTTTCCGGCAACTGGTGCGCTTCGTCGAAAATCACCGTGTTGCAGGCGGGCAACAGTTCCGCCACGCCCTCGTCGCGCAGCATCACGTCGGCGAAAAACAGATGGTGGTTCACCACCACGATGTCCGCCTTCATCGCCTCGCTGCGCGCCTTGAGCACGAAGCATTCCTTGTGGTTCGGGCATTCCTGGCCGAGGCAGTTGTCGCGCGTGGAAGTCACATGCATCCAGATCGGCGCATTCTCCGGCACATCCGCCAGGCCGCTCTTGTCGCCGCTTTGCGTCACCTTGGCGTATTTCTTGATCTTGCCCAGATGCTTGACGTCCTCGCGTGTGGCGAAGCGCCCATCGCTCAACGCGCGCTCCAGATGATAGTGGCACACATAGTTGGCGCGCCCCTTGAGCAACGCCACAGAAACAGCAGCCTTCAGCGTATCGCGCACCATCGGCAAATCTTTCTGGAACAACTGGTCCTGCAAATTCTTCGTGCCGGTCGAGATAATTACCTTGCCGCCGTCCAGTAGCGCGGGAACCAGGTAGGCGAAGGTCTTGCCCGTCCCGGTGCCTGCCTCGACGACCAGAATCGCGTTATCGCGTATCGCATCGGCCACCGCCAACGCCATCTCGCGCTGCTGCGCACGCGGACGGAAAGACACAACCTCGGCGGCAAGCGGGCTTTGCTCGGAAAAAAAACGTTCGACTTTGGTGGGCACGATGAGAGGGGTATATAGGCCAAGAGGTATATGGTTTTTCGCTGCGTGCAGCGTTATAGTGCGGCGGCGATTTTACGCGAGGGCATCTGGAAAGGGTGGGGATTCGAGTTCTGGCGTATCGAAAATATATCGAACCCGATCCCTTTCGACACGCAATTTGCAAGCATGGCTGGAGTAATCCATGTGGCGCTTGGCTATAATGCCGCCAGCCGACAGAAACAAGGAGCAATGCCATGCGCCCCCGCAGGCTCGCCATCGCCATACAACAGCTTGAATCCGCGAAATAAGAACAGCATGGCAAAAGCAAAAACGATTTATTCCTGCACCGAGTGCGGCGGGCAGACGCCGAAGTGGCAGGGGCAGTGCCCGCATTGCATGACGTGGAACACGCTGGTCGAGTCGGTCGCGGAGGTTGCCGTCAAGGGCGGCAACCGCTTCAGCGCGCTGGCGGCGAGCGGCAAGGTGCAGATGCTCTCCGAAGTCGAGGCGGCGGAAGTGCCGCGCACGCCGACCGGCATCGAGGAATTCGACCGCGTGCTGGGCGGCGGGCTGGTGTCCGGCGCGGTGGTGCTGATCGGCGGCGATCCGGGCATCGGTAAATCCACGCTGTTGCTGCAAGTGCTGGCGCATTTATCCAAACAGCAAAACACCCTGTACGTCAGCGGCGAAGAATCGGCGCAGCAGATCGCGTTGCGCGCCAAACGCCTGTCGCTGGATGCGCGCAGCCTGCGTTTACTGCCGGAAATTCAGCTCGAAAAAATCCAGGCGACCATCGCGCAGGACAAACCCGATGTGGTGGTGATCGACTCCATCCAGACCGTGTATTCCGAGCAACTCACCTCCGCGCCCGGTTCGGTCGCACAGGTGCGCGAATGCGCCGCGCAACTGACGCGCATCGCCAAGAGCCAGAACATCACCATGATCCTGGTCGGGCATGTCACCAAGGAAGGCGCGCTGGCCGGGCCGCGCGTGCTGGAGCACATCGTCGATACGGTGCTGTATTTCGAGGGCGACACGCATTCCAGTTTCCGCCTGATCCGCGCATTCAAAAACCGCTTCGGTGCGGTGAACGAACTCGGCGTATTTGCGATGACAGAGAAGGGGCTACGCGAAGTGAGCAACCCTTCCGCTTTGTTCCTGTCGCAGCATGGCGCGCAAGTGGCCGGCTCGTGCGTGATGGTGACGCAGGAAGGTACGCGCCCGCTGCTGGTGGAAATCCAAGCGTTGCTCGACGAGGCGCATTCGCCCAATGTGCGGCGGCTGTCGCTGGGGCTGGAGCAAAATCGTCTGGCGATGCTGCTCGCGGTGTTGCACCGCCACGCGGGCATCGCCTGCTACGATCAGGATGTGTTTATCAACGCGGTGGGCGGCGTGAAAATCACCGAGCCGGGCGCCGATTTGGCGGTGATCCTGGCGATGGTTTCCAGCCTGCGCAACAAGCCTCTGCCGGAGAAACTGGTGGTGTTTGGCGAAGTGGGGCTGGCGGGAGAGGTGCGCCCGGTGCAGCGCGGTCAGGAACGCCTGCGCGAAGCGGCCAAGCTGGGATTCACGCAGGCCATCATCCCCAAGGCCAATGCGCCCAAACAAAAGATTCCGGGTATGGAAATCATCGCGGTGGAGCGTGTGGAACAGGCCGTCGAGCGGATGCGGTAAGGGCACCCTGCAAACCGTAGTTGAAGGATAAATCAGGAGAGTAGTGAATATGGCGTTAACCATTCTGGCAATACTGGCGATATTTGTTGTACTCGCGTTCTTTCGCGCATCGGTCACTACCTGGGTTCTGGGCTTGGTGGTTGCGGTGTTTGTCGTGGCGAGCCAGAGCCGTATTACCGATAATGTACTCATCCTTGTTTATGTCGCGCTGCTGGTTTATTTCCTGCTGTTTGGCATCCCTTCCTTGCGCCGCACTATCGTCAGCGGTACGGTGCTCAAACTATTCCGCAAAGTCATGCCGCAAATTTCCGCCACCGAGCAGGAGGCGATCGATGCCGGTACGGTATGGTGGGATGGCGATCTGTTCGGGGGGCAACCCGATTGGAACAAGTTGCTGGCATTTCCCAAATGCGGCTTGAGTGTCGAAGAGCAAGCCTTTCTCGATAACGAAGTCGAGCAATTGTGCGCGATGCTGGACGACTGGGACATCACGCACAACCGCGCCGATTTGCCGCCGGAAGTCTGGCAGTTCATCAAGGACAAGGGTTTCTTCGGCATGATTATCCCGAAGCGGTACGGCGGGCTGGAATTCTCCGCGCAGGCGCATTCGGCGGTGGTGAGCAAGGTGGCTTCGCGCAGCGGTACGGCGGCGGTGACGGTGATGGTGCCGAATTCGCTGGGGCCCGCAGAATTGTTGTTGCACTACGGAACGGACGAGCAAAAGGAAAAATATTTGCATCGTCTAGCGTGCGGGCTGGAAGTGCCTTGTTTCGCGCTGACCGGCCCGTTTGCCGGTTCCGATGCGGGCGCGATCCCAGATTACGGCGTGGTCTGCCACGGCGAATTTGCCGGGCAGCAAAATGTGTTGGGCATCCGCCTGACCTGGGAGAAACGCTATATCACCCTGGCGCCGGCGGCCACGCTGCTCGGCCTGGCGTTCAAGCTGCACGACCCGGAACGCTTGCTCGGCGGCGACGTCAATCGCGGCATTACGCTCGCGCTGATTCCCACCGATACGCCCGGCGTACAAATCGGCCGCCGCCACTTCCCGCTGAATTCCGCGTTCCTGAACGGCCCGACGCAAGGCAGGGATGTGTTCATCCCGATGGATTACATCATCGGCGGCAAGCAGCGTGTCGGCTATGGGTGGCGCATGTTGATGGAATGCCTGGCGGCGGGCCGTTCGATCTCGCTGCCCGCCAGCAGTGTCGGCAGCATGAAACTGGCCGCGCGCACCTGCGGCGCATATGGCCGGGTGCGCGCG
>SCPW01000149.1 GCA_004298605.1 Gallionella sp. | reverse complement strand
GCTGCGCGATCACTTCGCCCAATGAATCCAGTATCACCTTCAACCGCTCCGGCAACTCGCCATCCGGGGTCTTGATGCAACCGCTGTCTACATAACTCAACTGTTGCCCGGTTTTGTCCAGTATCCCGAAGCCGGTGATGCGCAGGCCGGGGTCTATGCCGAGGATACGGATTGGCGAAGAAGGTAAGATCAAAACCCAACCCCTCCCGACCTCCCCTTGTCAGGGGAGGCGCACCCCGCTCTCCCCCTGACAAGGGGGAGCTGGAGGGGGTTTGGTTTTCCTCCTCGCTTCTTAGTCCTCATTCTTCAATCACCGCCGTCGTATAAACTTCTTGCACATCGTCGAGGTCTTCCAGTGCGCCGAGCAACTTCTGCATTTTCACCGCATCGTCGCCGGTGAATTCCACTTCGCTGGCCGGTTTCATGATGACCTCGCCAAACTCCGGCTTGTAGCCCGCCGCCTCCAGTGCCTGTTTCACGTTAACGAAATCGTTTGGTGTGGTGATCACTTCGATGCTGCCGTCGTCATTGGTCGCGATATCTTCCGCGCCAGCATCCAGCGCGACTTCCATCAGTCCGTTCTCGTCGGTACCGGGGGCGAAGATCATCTGCCCGCAATGCTTGAACATGAACGACACCGAACCATCGGTGCCGAGGTTGCCGCCGTTCTTGGCGAAGGCATGGCGCACATCGGCCACGGTGCGCGTCTTGTTGTCGGTCATGCAATCCACCATCACCGCCGCGCCGTTGATGCCGTAACCCTCGTAGCGCAGCTCCTGGTATTCCACGCCCTCCAGCTCGCCGCTGCCGCGCTTGATGGCGCGCTCGACGTTATCCTTGGGCATGTTGTTGGAATACGCCTTGTCCATCGCCAGGCGCAGGCGCGGGTTGCCATCCGGGTCGCCGCCGCCCATGCGCGCGGCAACGGTGATCTCCTTGATCAGGCGCGTGAAGATTTTGCCGCGCTTGGCATCCTGCTTGCCCTTGCGGTGTTGAATGTTTGCCCACTTGCTATGCCCGGCCATGCTTGCCTCCGAAAAAATGTTCCGTGATGGTATCATTTCCATCCTGTTATCCCAATACCGGACAACTCTGGCCAGACTGCCGCCAATATTCAGGGGAGCGGAATTGAAATGAAGACCATTCTGATTGCGAATCCGAAGGGCGGCAGCGGCAAAACCACGCTGTCGACTAATATCGCCGGTTATCTGGCCAACCGCGGACAGCGTGTGGCGATGCTCGACCTTGACCGGCAGCAGTCCTCCGCGTTATGGCTTGCCACGCGCCCGGCCGACCTGCCGCCGATACGCCTGCTCGATTCCAAAAAAGAGCATGACCGCCCGCACGACTGGCTGGTGATCGATTCGCCTGCCGGATTGCATGGCAAGAACCTCGCCCATGCCGTCAAACTGGCCAGCAAGATCGTCGTGCCGGTCGCTCCCTCCCTGTTCGACTTGCACGCCAGCCGCGATTTCCTGCAAATACTGGCGGAGGAAAAGGCGGTGCGCAAGAGCAAGTGCCACATCGGTATCGTCGGGATGCGCATGGAGATGCGCACCAAGGCCGCCTGGGCACTGGAGCATTTTCTTTCCACTCTCGATCTGCCGATACTGGCCTATCTGCGCGAAACGCAGGTGTATGTAAATGCGGCTTTCGAGG
>SCPW01000148.1 GCA_004298605.1 Gallionella sp. | reverse complement strand
GCAGTTGCTCGATCAGGTGGGCGGCGCGGTCGCAACCCAGAATCGCGTTGTCGAGCGCATGGATGCGTTCCACCTCGCCGGAAGCGGATCGCGCCACTTGCGCCTGCGCCTTGATCGCGGCCACCGGGGTGCGCAATTCGTGCGCGGCGTCCGCGGTAAAACGCCGCTCTTTCTGGATGGATTCGTCGATCCGGGCAAACAGCCGGTTGAGGCGTCCGATCAGCGGCAACACTTCGCGCGGCGCCGCTTCCGCATCCAGCGGCGCGAGGTTGTCCGGCTCGCGCCGCTCCACTTCGTGGGTCAGATCGACCAGCGGGCGCAAGCCGCGCGCCACCACCACCCACAGCAGGACCGCCAGCAACGGCAAGGAAATCAGCAGCGGGCGCAGCAGGTTGCCGGCGATACCGCGCGCCAGTTCGTCGCGCACGTCGGCGCGCTCCGCCACGTGAACCAAGTATTCGCCATTCTCGTCCCAAGTGCTGAACACGCGCCAGCGATGCCCGCCGATGGCGCTGTCGCTGAAGCCGCGCGCTTTGTCCGCCAGATGTTCCTGCGGGGCGTTGGCGGAATGCAGGCGGAGCAGATTTCCTTTTTCCCACACCTGGAACGCGACGCTGCGGGAATATTTGTGCAGCAGCGGCGCATGTTCGGTTTCGATCTCGTCGAGTTCGTGCGACGCCTGGGCGGTCAACAGCGAAGCGGCCTGCACCAGGTGCGCATCCAGCATCTCGTCGAATTCCTCGCGCGCGTCATGGTAGGTAAAGGCCGCCGCCCCGATCCAGACCGCGATGACGGCCGCCAGCACCAGCAACAGCAATCTTTGTTTTAACGAGACATGGCCGCGCATTTCAGGAGCCTTTACCGGCGGGTATCAGGTAGCCCACGCCGCGTATGGTTTCGATCAAGCCGGGAAAAAGTTTGCGGCGCAGGTGATGGATATGCACTTCCACCGCATTGCTTTCGATCTCGTCGCCCCACGCATAAAGCTGTTCTTCGAGCCGGGCGCGCGAAAGCACTTTTCCGGCATTGAGCATCAGGGCATGCAGCAGCGCAAATTCCCTGGCTGAAAGTTCTACGGGTTGATCGTGATAAAGCACGCGGTGCGCCGCCGGTTCGAGTTTGACGCCGGCGGTATGCAGCACGGGCGCGGCGCTCCCGCTGGCGCGGCGGACCAGCGCACGCAGGCGCGCCGCCAGTTCGCCCATGTCGAACGGTTTGACCAGATAGTCGTCCGCGCCGGCGTCCAGCCCCTTGATGCGGTCATCGACCGTATCCCGGGCGGTCAGGATCAACACGGGTATGGGTGTATTGCGACCGCGCAAATGCCGCAACACTTCGAGCCCGGACAAGCGCGGCAGGCCCAGATCCAGCACCACTGCGGCATAAGGCTCGGTGGAGAGCGCCTGATCCGCCGAGACGCCGTCTTTCATCCAGTCCACGGCATAGCCGGACTGCCTCAAGCCAGCCTGAATGGCATCGCCCAGCAGGACATCGTCCTCGACTACCAATACGCGCATATTTCGCCCTTAAAAGACCGGTGCAGCCATTATCGTTCAGCCACATCGACCCTGTTGAAACAAACAGCAGCATTATCCGGAATAATTTATCAAGGTCAAAACGCCATTGTGGGACGGGCCGCTAACGCGGAATATGCATGGCCGCATCTTCAAACGTTCCGGCCTCGGCATCCAGGTGGCAGGCGGCGCAATTGACTTTGCTTTTCACCTTGGGCGAACGCCAGTCTGAACCGCTAATACCTTTGTGTTTCTTGACCCAGTATGGCGTTTCGGTGATGCGCAGCGGCGCGTCTTCCGGTTTGATGGAACGGCTGATTTTATAGGCGGCTTCCGTAACGCTTTTTTCGGCGGAATTGCCCGCCATGAAAGCGAGCACTTCTTTGCTTGTCGCGTCATCCAGCGCGAGGTCGGTGCCGAAATGTTTATCCTGCTCCGCCATCATTTTTTGCCAGGAACGCGCCGGCAGCAGGCTCGGGTGGAAAGCCAGGTGGCAACTGCCGCATTCTTCGCGCCACTTCGCGTTGTCCGGCAGTTTGACGCCGACAAAAGCGACGTGTGGCACATCTTTTACCGCAGCCCGGTTGCCGATGTGCGCCTCTATGGGTTGGTGCAGCGCATAGAAGAACCACCAGCCGCCAAATAGGGTGACCGCAACCAGCATCAGGGCGCTGACCGGGCGATGGGGCTTGGATGCGGGCGCATTTTCCGGTGCATCTTTCATTCCCGTGACCATCGAACGCGGCAGATTTTCCTTGTGCAGCCAGCTTTCCACCGCCACACCGGCCAGATGCCCGAATACCACCAGCAACATCAGGGTGGCCGCGATTTCGTGGCCTTCCTTGAACATTCTGCCTGCCGCGATACTCACCATCCCGGCAACCGCGCCATGTTGCTCTTCCCCCCCTTGCGTGAACAAGCCGGTTATACCCACTACCAGCCCCAGGGTCAGCAACAGGTAAATCGCCTGGCTTCCCGCCGGATTATGGCCGAGGTAGCGGGCGGCCCCGCCCGAAAGCACCTGGCGCAAATAGGACAAACCCGCCAGCGGGCTATACAGAAACGAAGCGAAGCGCGCGTAATGTCCGCCCGCAACACCCC
>SCPW01000147.1 GCA_004298605.1 Gallionella sp. | reverse complement strand
GCTTACCATTACCTGATATTTGCCAAGGATGCGAACGGCAACTACTCCGCCACCGGCGTGGTGCCTGCCGGTTCGCCGGCCACGCCGGTCGCCCCCTCGCTGACGTTCCTGAAAACCGTGGCCGTCACCTACGACCCGGTCAACGGCGCGACCGGCCCCAAATACATTCCCGGCGCCTACGCGCTCTTCACCCTGCGCGTGACCAACTCGGGCGCGGGCACGGTGGACAACAACACGCTCGTCATCACCGACCCGATCCCGGCCAACACCGAACTGTTCACCGGCGACCTCGGCGGCGGCGCGCCCTTCATTTATACGAACGGCACGCCATCGAGCGGCCTGAGCTGCGCGTTCGTCGCGCTCGGCAACCTGGCCGATTGCGTGGATTTCTCGAACGACGGCGGCGCGAGCTGGGTATATGTGCCTAATGGCAGCTTCGATCCCGCCGTGACCCACGTCCGCTTCAGCCCCGGCGGCGCCATGAACGGCACGGGCGGCGGAAACCCCTATTTCGACCTGAATTTCAGGGTGCGGGTGAAGTGATGAACTGCGGATATCCGACCCTCAAAAAATATATGGAGTTGCTTAACTTTGCTAGAATTGCGCCGATAACCAACGTGGGTGTAACTGTAAGGGAGATGGAAATTCTTGGAATACCATTAACTTGCTTCAGGTATTTACCACGCCCACCATCCCAGCTTCCCCAGCTTGCGGGGGAAGGCGCTAAAACTCCCTCCCTTGCACACGCAGCGTGCGTGGGGGTTGGGGAGGGGTTTCGGTTGATATGGCGTAATTTTATAAATGGTATTTTAGAAAATTCCAGTTCCCTAAAAGGAGAGTTATAAGATGTGGTCGAAAAAATATGTGGGCATGATTTTGCTGATCGCCTTGCTGCCATCTCCGGCGCTGGCCGACAGCGCGGGACCCGGCACCCAGGCGACCAATCAGGGCAGTGTTGTCAACACCAGACATAATTTGACCCAATCGTTCACCACCTTGGGGGGCTGGATGGATACCGCGCGCAACAATTATGGCGAGGTATGCGTTTATTGCCATACCCCTCATGCTTCTAACCGACAAATAGCGGCGCCTCTCTGGAACCGTACCATAGTTCCCACCAGTTTCACGGTATACAACACCCCGACCACGCTCGGCAGGCCCATTACGCAGCCGGGCGTCAGCTCGCTGGTTTGCCTCTCCTGCCATGATGGCGTGACGGCCGTCGATTCCGTCATCAACATTCCCGGTTCGGGCCGCTATAACGCAAGCCAGGAAACGGTTGTCAGCCAGGCCTTTCTGAGCAGTTGGAAGCTGGAAGGAAAGCCGGGGCCATTAAGCCCGGGGCACGCCGGGATACAGACCTGCACAGACCGTTGCCATAATTCGTCGATTTTTTCCGTGAGGACCAATTTGCAGTTCGATGTTTTTGTAATCGGAACGGATCTGATGAATGATCACCCTGTCGGGGTGCAGTACCCCACGAGTTTTGGCGCGGATGTCGATTTCAGGGCGCCGACGGGCGAGCTTGCCGGGAAGATGAAATTTTTCGACACCAACGGCAATAGCCGCGCCGATGTGAATGAAGTCCGCATGTACGACAGCGGCGAGGGTTACGAGGTGGAATGCGCATCGTGCCACGACCCGCATGGCGTACCTTCGGCTGGCCCCGGCAGCACGTTCAACCCGAGCTTCCTGCGCGTGAGCAATACAAGCAGCACCCTGTGCCTGGCCTGCCATACAAAATAGCCCCCGTCGATGCCGGCCTGCGGCAGCGGTGACGGACGGATTTGGGATGCTGAAACCCGGATTTTAGAGGTGCCATATGACCATGAATAAGCTCGTTCTCCCGCTGTTGTTCGCATTTCTGTCAGGCGGCGTTTCGCTTGCCCAAGCCGCCGGGGAATTGCTGCCGAAGCATTTGCAGCAGATCGAATCGCTGCAACGCCGCGCCGACAAACTGGCCTTCGGCGAGCTCGGCTCGAACGATTATTATCTCGCCAAGGCGCGCGCCTGGCTGGATTTTGCGCTCAGCGAGTACCACCAGAAGGACGGCGGCGGAATAGTGCCTGCCGCCATTGCGCAGGCCGAAACTTTGCTGGATGCACTGGATAAAAAACAAACGGATATCGCAATGGATACGCCCGCGCGATTACAGGGCAGCGAAGCCGTGCGCCCCGATCTGTGGGACAAAATCGGGGCGCTGAAAGGCAATGCGAAATTTTCTTGCGGGCAACGCCAGATCGCCGAAGCGGAAGTCCATCTGGTATGGAGTGGGCACAAAAAGGCCGGGTACGGCTGGAGCCATGCGCAGTCTTACGCGCGCAGCGCCGAAGACCTGATCTATGAAGCGCAAGTGGCGATTAAAAATTGCGCCAGCCAGGCGGACGAAACGCGCGCCGTCGCTGCGCCGCAGGCGGCAAGTGCGGCGGCAGCGGTTGTAATCGAGAAGCATGTGTTATCCACCGACACGCTGTTCGCCTTTGGTAGCTCCGAATTGCTTGGCGGCGCGACACTGCGCCTGGATAAACTTGCCGAAACAATCAAGGGCTGGAGCGCAATCGAGGGTATCACTCTGGTTGGGCACACCGACCGCTATGGCCCGGCAACGTACAACCAGAAACTCTCGGAACAACGCGCCGGACGCATCAAGCAATATCTGGCCGACAAGGGTATTGCGACCGGCAATATCCACGCCAGCGGCGCGGGCGCAACACAGCCGTTGTTGACCTGCTCGACCAGGTTGGCCAAGCCCGAGCAGATCAGTTGCCTGCAACCGAACCGCCGCGTGGAAATCATCTTGCGCGGGGTGAAGCAGTAACCTGCTATCGGAGGAGAGAGCAAAAAACTGACTGAGGGGCAATAGTTCCGCGCGAATGCACTACCGCCCTCAGTAACTTTATTTGCCATGCTTTTGATATTTTCGCTGGAGCTTATAGTAGAATTTTCGGTAACCGCATTTTTGTGTGGATATGCCATATAAGCAGTAAGCATCTGATAAAGTGTGCTGCAAAAGGGTAGAGGTGAATCATGGCTAATTGCAAAACATTACTAATGGTCTTGGATGGATCGCGATGAACATGCACCATAAGCCACCGACAAACACGCACTGCCGCCTCCTGGCAACGCTCGCGGGCGCAGCCCTGCTGCTGTGCCTGGGCGGCGGCGCCCGGGCGACCGTCGTGCCGGACGTCCGCAACACCAACCACAACCTTTCCGTGACCGGCACAGCATCGATCAAGGCCGCCACCGAGACACAAGTCTGCGTGTTCTGCCACACCCCGCACGCGGCCACGACCGGTATCGTCGCCCCGCTGTGGAACCGCAACCTGTCATCCGCCACCTACACGACTTACACCTCCTCCTCCATCGAAGCGAACGCCGCCGAACTGGCCGCAGGCCCCGGCGGCAGCTCCAAGCTGTGCCTCTCCTGCCACGACGGCACACTGGCAATCGGCAACGTCAACGTGCTGAACGGCCAGTCCAGCGCTTCCATCAACATGAGCGGCGCGGGCCCGGGCGGCGTCATCCCGGAGGGCTCGGGAGCCTATACCGGATTCACGCGCAAGCTGGGCATCGACCTGAGAAACGACCACCCCATCTCGTTCACCTACGACGACACCCTCGCCACCGCCGACGGCGAACTGCGCCCGATCACCGGCAACCCCGCCGTCGCCACCCGCCTGGCCGGCGTCAGCCCGAAACCGCAATTCCCACTGGAAAACGGCCAGATGCAGTGCCCCACCTGCCACGACCCGCACATCCGCGAAACGGACGCCGGCAAAGGCAACCTCAAATTCCTGCGCGGCAACCGCTTCCAGCAATCGGCGCCGCTGGGGGGCGCCTACGACACGGCGAACGACATCATCTGCCTGTCCTGCCACGACAAGGCCGGGCAGGCGTGGGCCTACTCGGCCCACGCCAACCCCCTGGTGGCGGACGAAACCTATCTCGCCGACGCCGCGGCCCAGCGCGAATTTCCCGCCGGCGCCTCGGTGTGGCAGGCCGCCTGCCAGAACTGCCACGACACCCACACCGTACCGAATTCGCGGCGCCTGCTGCGTGAAGGCACGGACAGCGCGGCCAGCCCCAAGATCGGCGGCAACCCGGCGATCGAAGAGACCTGCTACCAGTGCCACAGCGACGCGGGGGCGAGCGTGCTCAGCCCGACGAACAACAAAGCGCCCGACATCAAAACCGACTTCACCACCCTGTCCGTCACCATGCCGATCACAAACACCGCGCAGGGCGTCACGACCGAAGCGCACGACATCGGCACCGGGGCCGGCACCCAGCGCGGAAAAGACTTCGTGGAATCCCAGGCGGTGCTGGGCCAAGGCAACCTCGGCAACCGCCACGCCGAATGCACCGACTGCCACAACCCGCACCGCGTCAGCAAGACCCGGATATTCAACGACAACGCGGCCAGCCCCGCCGCGGCGGGCACGCACACCCACACCGACACCGCCGGATACACGCACACCAACATCGCCTCCGGCGTGCTGCGCGGCACCTTCGGCGTGGAGCCGGTCTACCCCTCGAACTCCTTTTATTCCATGCCCTCCAGCTTCACCGTGAAGCGCGGCGACCCCGGCGCGAACGCCTCCACGCTCGTGACCGAAAGCTACGTCACGCGCGAGTACCAGGTCTGCCTCAAGTGCCACTCCAACTACGCCTTCGACGACAACAACCTGCCGGGCGCCAGCTCCAACCTGCCGATGCTGGACTCGATGGGCGGGGGCACCGCGTCGGGCACAAACGGGATGACGCGTTTCACCAATGTCGCGCGGGAATATCAGGCGCCCGCCTCCCACCAGGGGCTCACCGGCTCGCCCGGCGATTCCGGCGCGTTTTCGGGCACGCCGCCGGGGCAGGCCTACACGGTGAATTTCCAGACCAACAACCGCCGCGGCTGGCATCCGGTGATGGGCGCTACGGGGCGTGGATCGGCGAATCGTGTAATCTCTCTGGCTAATCCGGCTTACACCGTTATCAGTGTGACCAACGACATTAACGGCGGCTCCAGCGGCAGCCCTTTCCTGCCACCGTGGAATAATGCCATCGGCACGCAGACCATGTATTGCACCGACTGCCACGGTTCCGATACCGCGGCGGGCACCGCGATCCCGACTGGCGGTGAAGATGGCAACCCGTGGGGGCCGCACGGTTCGAGCAACAATTTCCTGTTGAAAGGGCAGTGGGTCGCTCTTGATACAGCGGGCACCGGTATCGGTACGGGCACCAACCATTCCGATCATCTTTGTTTCAAATGCCACAAATATGACGCATACGCAAACCCGGCGGTGGGTGGTAGATTCGCAACTTACTACAGTGGATTCTCGGGGGCGGGGACATATGGCGGCGGCGGACATTTTGAAAACTTCAACATGCATCTGGAACATGCCAATCGTTTGGGCACGATACGCTGTTCCTGGTGTCATGTGGCCGTCCCGCACGGCTGGAAAAACAAAAAATTACTGGTCAATCTCAATGATGTAGGGCCGGAAGCGATCTGCCAGACAATCGATATCCAGGACGGGGTCAACTGTACGCTCGGGCAACCGATGAGCCCCGGCACCCAGGTGCGCCTCGGGGGGTATCCGTCACCGAGTCCCGGGACAGACCCTTATTATTGGAACAAAGTGGGTCACGGTTACAATAACCCGCCGTATTATGTGAATGCGGCGAATAAAATCATCAATTTCAAGGATAGCGGCAGGTGGACCGCCAATGATTGCGGCTCGGTAGGGGCGCCGGGCAACGCGTTGGCCGGTATGTGCCCGCCGACGGCGGCGTGGGGTGTCAGCAATGAAGGGTGCAGCGCGCTGCCGTAATGGCTCCTTTGTTCAAATGGAAGTGAATTTCAGCATGCCATGAGCAAATTATCAGCAGCGGTTTTTTGTAGAAAATGGCACAATACGACCTCGTTAAAACCGTCATTTAGTTAAAGCTGGTGTAGCTCAGTCGGTAGAGCAACGCACTCGTAACGCGTAGGTCGGAGGTTCGATTCCTCTCGCCAGCACCAATTTAAAGTACAGGTGAAGATGGTTCTTGTTCATTGAAGTGAACCAACACCGCCGCGAGATATTCAAGCAATTCACCAGCGAGCCGCCGTCCTTTGCTTGAAGTGCGGCGGCATGTCTGCCGTTTCGGCCACGTCAACATGCAAACCTTCGGACGTTTACCCCGTTATTTTTATCGCGCGCCGCTAGATGTCAGCGCGTCGCGCAAGGCGCATAGCGCCGACCAGAAAGGCGTATAACCGTTTGACCTTTCAGGTCGGATACATTACTATGCGCGGCCTTCGGAGAGGTGGCCGAGAGGTCGAAGGCACTCCCCTGCTAAGGGAGCATACGGGACTAAAACCTGTATCGAGGGTTCGAATCCCTCCCTCTCCGCCAAGGTAAATGCAACAAGTGCGCGCCCGTAGCTCAGATGGATAGAGTACTTGGCTACGAACCAAGGGGTCGGGCGTTCGAATCGCTCCGGGCGCACCAGTAATTCAAAGGGTTAGGCAGAAATGCTTAGCCCTTTTTCTTTTGGG
>SCPW01000146.1 GCA_004298605.1 Gallionella sp. | reverse complement strand
CACCGATGCTGTCGAACAAGCGCCGCTGCGCGGCGAGGTTGCGTTGTTCGGCGTGCAACTCCAGCGCCCACAGCAGCATTTCCGCCTCGCCGAATTTGCGCCAGGCGAGCTCGGCGAGCGCCGCCGCTTCTTCCGGGTGTTCCCGCCGCAGCAGGGTGGCAAGCCGCGACAGGTCTTCCCGTGTGGCGTCCGGCCCGGCGGCCAGGCGGCGGTAGGCGTCGCGCGCTTCGTCATCCTTCTGCAGCCGCCAGGCGAGACCTCCCAGCAGCCGCCAGTATTCGGCGTTGGCCGTACCGGCCAGGGCGCGGTGGCGCTGCAACAACGCCGCCGCTTCCCGGAAATTGCCACGCTGAAGGTGCAGCGTGGCGGCCTTCAGCACCCGGTCGGTGGTGGCGCCGTGATGTTCGATCAGGCGCAGCCAGGTTTTCAGCGCGTCGTCGTCCCGCCCGCCGTTGTGCTGGAGGCGGGCGGCCAATTCCAGCAGAAGGGGGTTGCGTTCGTGCGGGTAGCGGCTGACGAGGAAATCGGCGCCTTCGACCGGTTGCGCCGCAAACTCGTACAGGTCGGCGATCCGCTGCCATTCTGTCGGAGCGAGGCGGCGTTGGGCCGCAACGTGGCGCCAGGCTTCGAGCGTGGCGGGGTGATCGTTCAGGCCGGGTGCAAGCCGCAGCACGGCTTGCCACGCTTCGCCGCCACCCCGGCGCGCCAGTTGCAGCCATTGCTGCAGGGCAATTTCCGGTTTGCCGTCCCATTCCGCCACCTGCGCCAGACGTTCGCGCCAGACGGGATCGCCCGGTGTCTGGCGCACTGCCGCTTCGGCGACTTTGAACGCGTCCTTCAGGTTGCGGTTGGCGAGAAAAATTTCCCAGGCGAGCTGGTAGTGGCGCGCGTCGTAAGGGCGCATGCCGCGCGGTGGTTCGGCGGCTGCGGGGCCGGAGCCGGGACGCGCCAGCCAGCGCCAGGTGTGCTCGAAAAAGGACAGTTGCAGCAGGCTGCGGACGTAATGATCGGCACGCGGCAGATCGTTGGCGGAACGCGCCATGCCGGCGAGGGCGTACAACGTTTCGGGGTCGTCCGCCAGCGCGCCGAGCTCGCGGTCGGCGGCCTGCATCGCCTGGGCGAAGCGGCTTTCGGCCAGCAGCGCTTTCAGCCCGGCGATCAGGTGGTCGCGCCGCTCATCCGGGTTGGTGGCCTTGTGGCGGGCGATGAAATACAGCTCTGCGGCCAGTTCGTAGTAGCCCTGCCCGAGGGCGCCGCGCGCGGCCTGCGCAAACCACCGCGCGGATTGCGGCACGTCCAGGCGCGCCAGTTGGCGGTAAAACTGGCGGGCGGTGGCGGGAGCATCCGCGGCGATTGCGGCATCAGCCAGATCGACCAGGGTATCGCTGGGCAAGACCGAACCGGCGAGTTCGGCCAGGATGTCGCGCTGGCGCCGCACCATGTCGGCGCGCTGGGGCGAACCGGCGGGAAGCCCGGCGACCTGTATGGCAATGACCTTGAGTTCGAGCAGCCACGCGGCGCGGCGCTGCCCGGTTGCGCCGAGCGCGCCCACCGGGGCGAGCAGTTGGGAAATTTCATCCAGCTCGCCGAGGCGCAGGTTTTGTTCCGCCAGCAGGAGACGCAGTTCCAGATTGTCCGGGTCGGTTTTCAGCAGGTTGGCCAGATAGTTGGCGGTGAGAGGGTCGCCGAGGCGTTGCCGCGCCGCCTCCTGGATCAGCGTCTGCTTGGGATAGATCAGCGCCAGCGGCGCCAGCACCATCAGCGCGATGCCGAACAGCGCCCAGTGCGACAGCAGGCGCGGGCGTTGCAGCGGCTCCTTACTGCGCGCAACGGATTCGGATATCTTCGAGCGCATGGCTTGCCAGTGAGAAGTGGGTGGACGTGCCGCGTGTTGCGGGCGGTTTCAGCATTTTACCGTCGGCTTGAACGCTGCACCCGGCAGCGTTAGCGAGGGCGAATTCCAGCGGCACATGACCGCGCAGGGTCAGGCGCAATTCGCCGCCGGAATGGCGCGATGCGCGCTCGACGCGGGCGTTCGCCGAAATCAGGTAAGGCGCGTTGGCGGGTGCTCCGCCAAAGCGCAACTCGGCTTCGGAACCCGCGAGGTGGAGATAGGTGTCCTCGTTGCGGCGGACGAACCCGGCCAGATGGGTGCTGGAAATAACATCCGGCTGCCCCAGCGCGACCGGGGCGCGCAGCTCGCGCAGGTTTTCCGCGCCGCGCACCAGCCAGCCGTCCGGCGTGCGCGCTACCACCAAGCGGTTGAAATCATGCACCTTGCGGATATATTCGGAAGGAAATACCGGCGCCGTTTCCTGCGCCAGAGCCCAGCGGTAGACGCGGTCGAGCGCATCGAGGCTGGCCGTCTTGGTGGCGGCGAAGGTGTGGAAATAGATGTTGATGGGCTTCAGCCGGTAGGGGCTGTCGGTCAGTTCGAAGGTTTCAATCGCGCGCCGGTAGCCGTAGAACGGGCCGGTCCAGCGGTTGGTGTAGACGTTTTCGTTCTGGTTCGGGGCGTAAACCTGGAAATGGCCGCCCTTGTGTACGCCGAGCGGCGCGACCTCGGTGAGGCTGGGGGCGCTGCGGGTAATCAGGGTTTCGCCGCCGTTCATGGCGAGCAGACCGG
>SCPW01000145.1 GCA_004298605.1 Gallionella sp. | reverse complement strand
TGCAAGGCAAAATCGGGCGAAGTGGTTCAAGCAGGGATGGGCGGCTCGCCGTTGCCGCCCAACTCGCAAAAAGCGGAGTTTACATAGAGTTTATCGCTACGCGACCCCACTTTTGAGCACGATTTTAACGCCGCAATGCGCCCTTCAGCGCTTTGTGACACAGTAAGACTAAGCTGCCAGCTTCAGGCTCGATGCTGCTTTGTTTAGCGTGGCTTCCGGCACGCCATCCGCACGCAGTTTTTCGATGAGTTGTGCGACCGCGCTACCTTCCATGCGTTCCAGGTCATCCCGCAACCCTGCGCCGACATATGCGCGCAACAAACCCTGATACCCGGAAAAACCTTTAAGCGGCGCAATTTTCTTCAAATCGTTCACCACATCCTCCGGCATCCGCAAGGTTACGGACAACATCGGGCGATCTTTCGACAAACGCTTTTTAATTGTTCCCAGTTTCATAATTATCCCTTTCGTGAGGCTCGGCCTTGCGGGCCGAAATGATGCGAATAAATTCATCTTCAAATGTCCAGATGCACCACAAACAAAAGCCGAAAACCGAAGTCGCAACCCAATGCACCTTCACGGTTTTCGTTGTTTTGCGAGGCATCACGGTATTGGATGAACGGATCAAAGAATACTTGTGCGGCCTGCTCGAAAGAAACGCCGTCATGATTCTTTATGTTCAGCTTGGCCTTGTGCTCGTTCCACCTGAAACGAATACCGCGCAGTTCGTATTCAATATCCATGGTTGAATTCTATATAGTGTATTGCATCTGTCAATACACTTTTTACTTTATAGAGGGCTATCATGTGCGCCCAATAATCGCGCCCCTGCAAGATTGTTCGACCAGCGGGTCGCTGCAATTTTCGAGGTTATGGCGTTGAAGATTAAGGATGTGATTCTAACGTTTTGAATCGCCGACAAGAAATTTTGGCGCTGCTGACAGTGCTAAAATTGCCCTTCAAAATTTTAGTATCCCATCATGCCGCAGCCCTCCTTTATCCATCTCCGTTTGCACAGCGAATATTCCATCTCGGATGGGATGGTGCGCGTGGATGAAGCGGTCGCTGCCGCACAAGGCGATGCGATGCCGGCGCTGGCGCTGACCGATCTCAATAATTTCTTCGGCCTGATTAAATTTTATAAAGCGGCGCGCGGTGCGGGCATCAAGCCTGTTGCCGGTTGCGACGTGTTCATTACCAATGATGCGGACCGCGACAGGCCGCATCGCCTGTTGCTGCTGTGCCAGTCGCGCGAGGGTTATTTGCTGTTGTGCCGTTTGCTGTCGCGCGCTTATCTGGAGAACCAGCATCGCGGGCGTGTCGAATTGCGCCGCGAGTGGTTTCATCGGGAAGGGACGGGCGGCCTGATCGCTTTGTCCGGCGCGCACCTCGGCGATGCGGGCAGCGCGCTGCTGTCCGGCAATGCGGCTCAAGCCAGGCAGTTTGCGCGGGAATGGGCGGGGCTGTTCAACAACCGCTACTATCTCGAAGTGCAGCGCGCCGGATTTGCCGATGAAGAGCATTACATCCATGCCGCAACGCAACTCGCCGCAGAGCTGGGTTTGCCGGTGGTCGCCACCCATCCGGTGCAATTTCTCGCCGCAGACGATTTCAAGGCGCACGAAGCGCGCGTGTGCATCGCCGAGGGCTATGTGCTCAACGACAAACGCCGCGTAAGGCAATTCACCGGGCAGCAATATTTCAAAACGCAGGCCGAAATGGCGGAGCTGTTTGCCGACCTGCCCGAGGCATTGCAGAACAGCGTGGAGATCG
>SCPW01000015.1 GCA_004298605.1 Gallionella sp. | reverse complement strand
TGGCGCACAAGCTCGGCCTCAGTGTGATCGCCGAAGGGGTGGAGACGGAAGTGCAGCGCAAGCTGCTGGCCGCCGCAGGATGCAACTATGCGCAGGGGTATTTGTTTTCAAAGCCGGTGCAAGCGGGAGAATTTGAGGAATTGCTGAAAAATTGGCAGCACCAAAACCCGGCTGCAACGGTTTAGGCATCATGCCGGAAGGTGTTCTTATGGTTTTGTCTGGTTTAACGAACGACCCCGGCGTATCTCGCCGGGAGAGGGCGGGTAGATGGACGTTCTGACCCACGGCCTGCTGGGCGGGGCGCTCGCGCAATCATGCGGCAGAAAAAATGAAACGCGCGCCGCCACGACAGTGGGTTTTCTTGCCGCGTTGCTGGCGGATGCCGATGCCCTGATCCAGTCCTCCTCCGATCCGCTGCTGACGCTGGAATATCACCGCCACTTCACCCATGCGCTGATTTTTGTTCCCTTCGGGGCGCTGCTGGTCTCGCTGGTGCTCTGGCCTGCGCTCAAGGCGTTCGGCCACCCGCTCAGTTTCCGGCGCGTTTATCTGTACGCTTTTCTGGGTTGCGCCACGAGCGGCGCCCTCGACGCCTGCACCAGTTACGGCACGCACCTGCTGTGGCCGTTTACCGGTGAGCGCCTCGCGTGGAGCATCATCCCGATCTTCGATCCGCTGTTCTCGCTGATACTCGGTGCGGCGATGCTGGCCGGCCTGCGCTGGCGCAAAACTTGGCCGGCGCGCATCGGCCTGCTGCTGGCGGCGGCGTACCTGTCCGCCGGCTGGTTCCAGCATCAGCGCGCCGAAAATGCGATCCGCGCAACCATCTTGCAGCGGGGTCACACGGTCGGGCGGCTGACCGTCAAACCGACGATGGGTAATCTGCTGCTCTGGCGCTCGATCTACCGCTCCGGCGACGTCTACCATGTCGATGCGGTGCGGGTCGGTCTGGGTGGCGCCGGGCGGGTTTATCCGGGGAGCGCCGCGCGCGCCTTCAACCTGTCCCGCGATTTGCCCGGGCTTTCCACCGCCTCGGTACTGCATGGAGACATCAGGCGGTTCGACCTGTTTTCGGACGGCTATCTGGCATTGCATCCGGAGGATAGCGGCCTGCTCGGCGATGTGCGTTACGCCATGCTGCCCACCAGCACCCGCCCCCTGTGGGGCATCCGCCTCGATCCGAAACACCCGGATGCGCACGTCAAATTCGAAACCTCGCGGCGGATGCCGCGCCAGGAGATCGACCGCTTCATCGAGATGCTGAAAGGCGCGGATTGAACCGGGCCAAACCGGTGGAGCGCCGGGATTACAGCCACGAGGTCCGCAAGCACCGCTTCCTGTGGGTGCGGCTCGCCTACGGCGCACTGGGCACCCTGTTTCTGCTGCTGGGTATCATCGGGGCGTTCCTGCCGGTCATGCCGACCACGCCCTTCCTGCTGCTGGCCACCGCCTGTTATGCACGCTCATCGCGCCGCTTCTACAACTGGCTGATGAACCATCCGGCTTTCGGGCCGCTGATCGTCGAATGGCGCACCTACCGGAGCATCCCCTGGCGGGTCAAGCTGATTGCGATAGCCATGATGGCGCTGACCTTCGGTAGCTCGATCCTGTTTTTTGTCCATGGCATCGGGTTGCAACTGGCGATGGCCTTTTTTGGCCTGACAATGGCGGCCTGGCTTTACCGCATCCCATCGCGGGACAGGCCGGATAAGCGGAAAACATAATTACAAAGATCAAATAACACCAGGTAGGGGCGCGATTTATCGCGCCCTTTTTCTGATACATAGATAGATCGGGGCGCGACGGCTTTGCATAGCCATTCGACTAAGCTGGAAAAAAACGCCAGCCAAGTCGCTGGTTAAATCGCGCCCCCTGCGAAATTGCGAGTTGAAGTTAGCGTGCGGGGTTGAGCGAGCCAGCGTAGTGCGCCGCCAGTTCGACATAGCGCGCGGCGTTGGCGTGTATCGCGGCGATTTCGGCTTCGGTCAAGGTGCGGATGATTCTCCCCGGCGAACCGACCACCAGCGAGTTGTCGGGGACGATTTTACCTTCGGTGATGAGCGCGCCCGCGCCGATCAAACAGTTTTTGCCGATGACGCTGTGGTTGAGTAGAACCGCCTTGATGCCGATCAGGCTGCCTTCGCCTATCGTGCAGCCGTGCAAGCTGGCCTGATGCCCCACGGTGACGTTTGCCGCGACGGTGAGCGGCGCGCCGGGGTCGGTGTGCAGCACCGCGCCATCCTGGATGTTGCTGTTCGCGCCGATGTGGATGGGTTCGTTATCGCCGCGCAGCACGGCGTTGAACCATACGCTGGCGTTATTTTCAAGGATCACCGAGCCGATGACCGACGCGTTTCCGGCAACGAAATGCCGCGTGCCGCGCAATTCGGGCAGACGTTCACCTAGGCGATAGAGCATATGGTTTCCATGAGCATAAATAATTTTTGTAGGTTGGGCGCAGCTCGTTAAGGCATCCGGCGTGGGCTGCGTCCACCCTGTAACTGTTTTTTAGAAGTTAAGTTAAATTACCCCCGGCAAAGCCGGGGGCTTATTAGGTGAGCCCCTCAAAGGGGCCGATAAAACCGTGAGCCGCCTGAAGGCGGCCAAGTTTTCCTCCTTCCCCTTCAGGGAGTTGGGATGGGGGTGGGGGTTACGCTGTACGTATCTGCTCCACCGCTCAAACCCATCCCCACCCTAACCCTCCCCTTGAAGAGGAGGGAATAAAACTGGAGCGACCGTATCACACGGTCGAACCTTGCTTAGTCCCCCGGCATAGCCGGGGGTTTACCTAACTGAATTATGGTTTCTAACCCTCGCGCCCGATCCCGTGATATTCGATGCCCAGCGCGGTGACGTTGGCCGGTTCGAACAAATTGCGGCCATCGAAAATCACCGGCTGTTTCAGGCGCGCCTTGATGATGTTGAAATCGGGGCTTTTGAAGGCTTTCCATTCCGTGACGATAATCAGCGCGTCGGCATTCTGTAGCGCATCTTTTGAGTTTTCGGCGTAGGACAGATCGGCGCGTTCGCCGTAAATGTGCCGGGTTTCCTTCATCGCCACCGGGTCGAAAGCGGTGATGGTCGCACCTCTCGCCCACAGGCCTTCCATCACCACGCGGCTGGTGGCTTCGCGCATGTCGTCGGTGCCCGGTTTGAACGCCAGCCCCCACAACGCAAAATGTTTGCCTTTCAGGTCTTCGCCGAAGCGTTTGGTGATCTTGTTGAGCAATACGAATTTTTGCGTGTGGTTGGCTTGTTCCACCGCTTCCAGCACTTTTAGCGGCAGGCCATATTCTTCGCCGGTGCGTTGCAGGGCGCGGATGTCTTTGGGAAAGCATGAGCCGCCGTAGCCGCAACCGGCATACAAAAAGTGGTAGCCGATGCGCTGGTCGGAGCCGATGCCCTTGCGCACATGTTCGATGTCCGCGCCGACGCGTTCGGCGAGATTGGCCAACTCGTTCATGAACGAGATGCGCGTGGCGAGCATCGCGTTGGCGGCGTATTTGGTGAGCTCGGCGGATTTGATGTCCATCACGATCAGCCGGTCGTGGTTGCGCTGGAACGGCGCATACATATCGCGCATGATGTGGATCGCCCGTTCGTCTTCCGCGCCGATGACGATGCGGTCCGGTCGGTTGAAGTCGTCGATGGCCGCGCCTTCTTTTAGGAATTCGGGGTTGGAGACGACGGAGAAGTCACCGTCCCATTCTGCATTCCCTCTCCCCAACCCTCCCCCAGAGGGGGAGGGAGCGAACGCATTATTTGATTTTATGATCCTGCGCTTGTCCAGTTCTTCTTGTACCGCTTGCTTGACCTTTTCAGCCGTGCCGACCGGGACGGTGGATTTGTCCACGATCACTTTGTATTCGGTCATGGTGCGGCCGATGTTGCGGGCGGCGGCGAGCACGTATTGCAGGTCGGCGGAGCCGTCTTCGCCGGATGGCGTACCCACCGCGATCATCTGCACCAAGCCGTGCGCCACGCTTTCCGCGACATCGGTGGTGAAGCGCAGGCGGCCCGCCTCGACGTTGCTCTTGATGACCGCATCCAGGCCCGGCTCGTAAATCGGCACACCGCCGCTGTTGAGAATCTCGATCTTGCGCGGATCGACATCCAGGCAGACGACATCGTTGCCCAATTCGGCGAGACATGCGCCGGAGACCAAACCGACATAGCCGGAACCGATTACCGTGATTTTCATGGCGTCAAACTTTCAAAAAATGAGGCGCGCATTAT
>SCPW01000144.1 GCA_004298605.1 Gallionella sp. | reverse complement strand
CTACAACTTTCCGGGCAACGTGCGCGAGCTGGAAAACATTATCGAGCGTGCCCTGGCGCTGTGCTCGGACGGCGTGATAACGGTACAGGATTTGCAGCTTTCGCCCGGCGAGCACCAGCGGGACGAGCACCCCGTTTCAGGGGAAAAATGCCCGCTGCCGGATTACCTGGACCGTATCGAAAAGCAAGCCTTGCTGGAAGCATTGCAGCAGACCGGCTTCAACCGCACCGCGGCCGCCAAACTGCTGGGGCTGACATTCCGGACCATGCGCTACCGCATGGAGCGGCTCGGCATCAAGGCCCCGCACGGGACGGACGATGCGGATTGACGCGCGGGGAATGCTGTCGGGCGGCGCATATTTGCCGTCACCCAACTGCGACGAACGGCCTGACGGCGCAATCGAGCTGCTGGTGATACACAACATCAGCCTGCCGCCGGGCGAATTTGGCGGCGATGGCGTGCAACGCTTTTTCACCAACACCCTGGATGTGGGCGCGCATCCTTATTACCGAACCATTGCCGGATCGAAGGTGTCGGCGCACTTCTTCGTGCGCCGCGATGGGCGGATCGTCCAGTTTGTCCCCTGCCTGAAACGGGCGTGGCACGCGGGGGAGTCCTGCTGGCAGGGCAAATCCCGCTGCAACGATTTTTCGCTCGGTATCGAGCTGGAGGGCAGCGATTCCGTGCCATTTACCGATGCGCAATATGCCGCGCTCAATCGTCTGACCAAGGCATTGCGCGAAGCCTACCCGATACGCGGCATTGCCGGGCACAGCGATATTGCGCCGCTGCGAAAAACTGATCCCGGTATCTGTTTCGACTGGGCGCGTTATCTGGCGGGGTTATGCGGGGCGTAACATTTGCGGGACAGAATATTTGTCCGCCAACCGCTGGGGGGCTTTTATTTCGCGCAGCCGCTGTTATTGACGCTTCTGTCCGGCATGGTGGTTTTGCAGAATTTTGTGCCGTCCAGAATGGCATTGCGCAGATCGGCGCCGATCAGCGTGGCTTCCGTGAGGTCGGCGCGGGTGAGGTTGGCCTTGAGCAGGCTGGACATTGCAAGCACGACCCCTTTTGCATTGGCGCCGGTCAGGTCGGCTCCGTTAAGGTTGGCCATTGATAAATTTGCGCCTGCGAGGTCGGCTTCCCTGAGGTTGGCATCCAGCAAAGTACTTTGTGACAGATTGGCTTTGGCAAGGTTTGCGCGCGACAAGTTTGCGCTGGTCATATACGTTTCGGACAGGTTGGCCTCCGAGAGGTTGGCGTTGGACAGGTTTGCCTTGATCAGGTTGGCCTCGGTAATCCTGTCGGCGCTCAGGTTGGCGCCCGACAGATCGGCGCCCGACAGATCGGCGCCCGACAGATTGGAACGGGTCAGGTTTGCGCCGGAAAGGTTAACGCCGGGGCAACTTGTTTTTCGTTTGATCTGACAACCATTGATGGTTTGCTGGGCCCAGGCTGTGGAGATAAACAACGCCGTAAAAACAAACACCCCTCTCGCAATGCTTTTCACAGGATTTTCCTTGTATGTTGAATGTCGGATGCCGTGGGCTGCCTTATTCCAAAACCGGTAGGGGCGCGATGAATCGCGCCCCTACAATATTCGCCATTGATTGAGAGGTGGAGCCATACCCTCAAAGGAAGACTCCCCAGCCGGTGAACACATAGCGTTCCAGCACGAACAGCAGCGCAAAAACCAGCAGCAGCAACACGGTGAAACGCAATACCTGCCAGGCAAATTTCAGATAGCGGAGATCGCGCGTGAAGGCATACATCCCGCCGTTCAGCACTATCAGCAGCAGCGCCAGCACTAAAAGAAAACGCAAGATCAA
>SCPW01000143.1 GCA_004298605.1 Gallionella sp. | reverse complement strand
CCGGCGTGGGCGCGGAAGAGCGCGGCCAGTCCGAGGCGATAGGCCGCAACCTGTACGAAATGACCGAATTGCGCGTGCCCATTATCTGCACGGTGATCGGCGAGGGCGGCTCCGGGGGCGCGCTGGCGATTGCGGTGGGCGACGCCTTGCTGATGCTGCAATACGGCACTTACTCGGTGATCTCGCCGGAGGGCTGCGCTTCGATCCTGTGGAAGAGCGCGGAAAAAGCGCCCGATGCCGCGGAAACGCTGGGCATTACCGCGACACGCCTGAAGGCGCTGGGCCTGGTGGACAAGATCATCAACGAGCCGTTGGGCGGGGCGCACCGCGATTACCCGGCGATCATGCTGAATGTGAAAAAGGCATTGCAGGATGCGCTGAAAACGGTGCAAAGCAAACCGGCTGCCAGCATGCTGCAAGATCGTTTTAACCGCCTGATGAGTTATGGCAAGTTCAAGGAAATTGCGCTGTAGGCCGGTTATTCCATTTGCCTGATCGCAGGGGCGCGATTACCAATAAATGTTTGCAAAGGTCATTTCTTGGCGAACCCTGATCTCACTGACCGGGTATCGGCGCACATCGCGCCGCTGCTCCCCGCGCATGGCTCTATCCTGATCGGATTGAGCGGAGGGGTGGATTCGGTCGTGCTGCTGCATTTGCTGCACCGGCTCGCCCCGCGTTTTTCCTGGCAGCTTTCCGCGCTGCACGTGCATCACGGCATCAGCCCGCACGCCGATAAGTGGGCAGATTTTTGCGCGGACATCTGCGCGCGCCATCACATTTCCCTGCGTATCGAACACGTCGACATCGCGCCGCTGCGCGCGCATGGCATCGAGGCGGCGGCGCGCGAGCTGCGCCATGCGGCTTTTGCCGGGCAGCCGTGCGATTTCGTGGCGCTCGCGCACCATGCCGACGACCAGGCGGAAACCTTGCTGCTGCAACTGCTGCGCGGCGCGGGAGTGCGCGGCGCGAGCGCCATGCCCGCCCTGAACCTGCCGAAGTGCCCGCCGCTTGCCGGGCGCGAAGGCCAGCCCGGGCTGGTGCGCCCGTTATTGCGCTGCTCCCGCCAGGAAATCCTCGACTATGCCGCAGCGCATCAATTGCGATGGGTTGAAGACGAAAGCAACGCGGACGACAGTTACCCGCGCAATTTTTTGCGCCATCGCGTATTGCCGCTGCTCGGGGAAAAATTTCCCGCTTACCGCGATACCCTGGCGCGCGGCGCGCAGCATTTTGCCGAAGCGAGCGAGCTGCTCGATGAGTTGGCGCGGCTGGATGCCGCGCGGGCGATAGAGGGCGGGACGCTCGCCATTTCCGCCTTGCAGGCGCTCGGCCAGCCACGCGCAAAAAACCTGCTGCGCTATTTTTTGCACGGCCTCGGCGCGCCGATGCCGCAAGCCGTGCAGTTGGACGATATGCTGCATCAACTGTGCGGCGCGCGGCAAGATGCGGCAGTGTGCATCGGCTACGGTGGCTGGCAGGTGCGCCGCTATCGGGGCAGGGCGCACGCGCTGCGCGCGCCGGGCGAATTCGACCGCGATCTGGCGCTGCCATGGCACGGTGAAACAGAACTGGATTGGCCTGCACTGAATGTGCGGCTGCATTTCAATCGCACGCGAGGGGCGGGCATCAGCCTGGCAAAATTGCAGCGCGCACCAGCCACACTGCGCCTGCGCCGGGGCGGTGAAACGCTGCGCCCGCACCCGGGTGCCGCGACGCGCACCCTGAAAAACCTGCTGCAAGAACACCATGTCCCGCCCTGGCAGCGCGACCGCCTGCCGCTGCTGTACTGCGGCGACGATCTGGCCTGCGTGCCGGGCGTGGCGATTGCGGCGGAGTATCGGGCCGCCGGGCTGGAAGACAGTATCCGGTTGTCGGAAGCCCCCCCCGCGCCG
>SCPW01000142.1 GCA_004298605.1 Gallionella sp. | reverse complement strand
TCCGCCACTTCGACAATGGCATGGCTGATCCGCGCTTGTTCCACGATAGCTTCCAGTTGCGCCGCAACATTGTCTGCTATCCAGTCTTCGCCGCACAGTTCGCACAATTGCGCCGGTACATGGCGCACCACAACGACGCCAAAGCCCAGATCGACCGTGAACGTGGTTGTTCCGAAGGATTTATTCCCGCCGCACAGTGGGCATGATGTTATTGGGTTCATCTTTTGATCCTTGTTTTAAAATCCGGGGCAAAGTGTGTTATATCGGGCCTATATACGGTAATGATATGAACCAACTTATTCACCACATCCAGTGCGGCCACGACATGGAGCGGTCTCCCTTCGGTGATGCAAAGCAAGGCGCTGGGAAAAGGCTGGTCATGCGCATAGTATTCGATAATATCCCCGAACCGTAGCACCCGCTTGACTTCGGCTCGCGTGATGTTCCTTTCCAGCATCCGTTCCAGTGCATGCTTGCGCCAAACCAGGTTAGCGTCTTCGATGTGATCCCGAAGCTCGAGCAGCGTCCACGTGGCCCCACTATACCCGCCGCACCAGCAGCAAGCCGCAGCCGAAAGCTTTGGCGGGGCCGATGCCTTGATGCAACCTCTTGATGAATTTCCCGGCGTCGGCAACCCGTAAAATGCCGCTGAATTCCACCGTGCTCAAGTAAATCGGCTGTTCCGCACCGCGTTTGTATAAGCGTTGCTGGTGATAGCCTTCCACGTTCAGCGATTCAAGCTCGAAGCCGCCGTTTTCCGCGCGCTCCGCCAGCCATTGTTCTCCGCCCTCCCGCACGATGACCGCCATCGGCGGACGTTGCGCGCGGTCGGCATAGCGGCGTTTTTTAAGGTCCGCCACTACGTCGTCGCGGCGGCGGGTTTTGACGGCGCGGTCGTCGCTGATTTTGCGCACGCGCACCGGATTGGCGCGCAGCATGAACGCCAGCCGTTCACCGTCTGCAAGCCGGGGTTGGTATGGCCGGCTTTCGACTTCCCACAGGTGAGGCGGTGCGACCGGTTCGCGTTGCGACAATACGTAGAAAAAAGGCCAGTGGCCTTGTTGTTCGCGGCGAAACAAGAAATCGCGGCTTGCCTGTTCTTCGCCGAACCATTGCCAGACCAGCTTGTGTTCGGCATAGGCATTCGTCGGCAGCAACCTGACCAGTTGCGCCAGATCGAGACCGGGTTTTAAACGGATGCGGCTGAAATAGCTCATGATGCCTCTCCGCGCCGGTAGTGTTCGTTGCGCTTACCGAATTGCCAGCGACGCCGATTCAGCGGTACGTCCTGGCGCGGCGTGGTGTGCAGCGGAAGCGTGTCCGTCATGCCCGTTTCCCAATAATAATCGGGGGTGGCATGCTCAGCGCCCAACGCGCGCCGGATTTGCTGGAACTGCTCTTGCTGGGCTGCGCTGCCCCCGGCATCGTAGCGCTGCAATGCCGTTTCAAAGTTGTCCGCCGCGATGCAGCTGGGCAACAACGGCAATGCCAGGGGACAGGATTTGCGTCCGAGATAGAGCGGCAGGCGCGGCAGGCGCAGGTGGTCCGCCAGTTCTTCCAGTGGGTAGGGTGCGCCGTCTTGTTTAGCCAGACAAACGGTAAACAGCGCATCAATGCGATAGTCGCGGCTGGACAGCACGGTGTACTGATTGCCCCGATCACGCGTTTCGTCGCGGCGCGTGTGGAGGTGTTTCAGGCGGCTGGTCGATTCGGGAATTTGCGTGGTGTGATAGTCGCGCAGCAACACGCCGCCCGCGTCGACGCGCACGGCATAACCATAGCTTTCAGCAAGGGTTTGCAATCTGGCATCTTCGTGCCGCCGGATGCCGAGCGCCGCCGCGATCAAACCCAATATGGCCGACTTGGACGGATGCGGCGTGGTCGGACGTTGTTCGCCCACCGCGATGTCGCCCCACGCCGCCATGGGGCCATACAGCCGAAATAGCAGAAATTGCGGCATGGCTCACTCCCGCACGAAGTCGAGCATGGCTTGCAGGCTGCCTTCGGGTTTGACGGCGTCCATCGCCAAGCAGGCATCGGCGCAGTCGCCGTAGACCTGGTCCATGTTGTTGCGCGTTTCCAGCAATGCCTGGATGGCGTCGGCCAACATGCCGTTTTTGTAGCCGCTGACCGGATTGAGAAACGCCACCGACAGGGAGCGCGGCTGCTGGCTGCCGCGCTCCGCCAGCATAAAGGAAGCTCTGGCGCGCGAGGCGAAGCTGTTCTGTTTACCGGTGGGGGCGACGGTGGCGGCGGCTTCCACCAGCGCGGCGAGCGCCTGGTCGGCAAGTGCTTTATCGCCATTGAGATTTTCGATCAGTAGCTCTTTATTGATGCACAGGTAGAGATAAAACAATCCCGCCGCAAATTCGGTTTCTCCCATGTGGCCTGCGCCGACGTCGTCTTTGCCCTGGTTGAGATCGTCCACGGCGGTAAAAAAATCATCTTCGATGGCCACTTTATGCACGCTGATGGCGTGGGCCACCTGGGCGGCGGCTTCCATGTTGTAGCGCGGGCTGTCCGCCAGCATGCGGCCAAACAGGGCGATGTCGGCGGCGCTGTGTTTTTCACGCAACAGCCGCAAGTCTTCGTCGGTGGGTTCGCTGCCGCGTTCGATCAGCGTGGCGATCAAGGCATCGATAGCCTGACGCTCTTCCGGGCTGATGTGGGCCAGTTGCTTGATGGACAAGGTTTTAGCCAGGGCTTTGGAAACGCGGCTGCCATCCGCCAGGATCACTTCTTCCACCCCGATTTCCTCGGTGGTTTTGTCGTCTTCCAGCTTGCCGAAAGCCGCCGCGACTTTGCGCGCCCAGTCTTTGGCCTGGTTTTCCTTGATGCCTTTGGCGCGCAAGGCTTTGTAGACTTCGACGCCCATCAGTTTAGTGCGCACGCCCTGATGGCCTTTCAGGGCATTTTCCATGACCTCCGAAGTGCGCCAGGCGCGCTTAAGGCTTTGCGAAGAAATTCGCAGCCGTTTGGCACCGCCCATTTCGGCGGTTTTCGGACGTCCCAGGTCGTCGCGGTTCAAATTGGCGGGTGGGTAGGAGGTCAGCAGGTGCAGTTGGATAAAGCGGCTCATGATTTATTCTCCAAGGGTGTCGTAATAAGCGAAAGTCCAGCGTTGCCGGGTTTTGTCGTTCCAGTAGTAAATGTCGTGCGCCAGCGCGGCAACGGGGGCGGTGTGGTCCGCCAGCGGCAAAATGCGAATCAGCGCGGGAAAAGCTTCCGGCAGCGATTTGCAGCTCATGAGGCGGCGAAAACGCAATTCGCCGAGCCTGGGGTCGCCGTTGGTTTTGGCCTGGGCCAGCCAAGCGGGAAAACTCACATCGGTGGTTTGTTTGACGCGGGCCAGTACGCCGGCGATGGCCGCCATGGCGGGATATTTTGCCTCGCCGCCGAAACCGGTTTGTTGTAACGCCCGCCGCAATGCCTGAAACCGAGGGTTCAACAACAACTCCTCCAGGGTTTTGCAGCGCTTGAGTTCGGCCAGTTCGCCGCGGCGGTTGGGTTTGCCTTCTTGTTCGGCAGCGGGCTGCATTTCCCCCCACCATGCAAAAACGGCTGCGTCGAATGACTTTCTTTGCTCCTTACGGGCATCGGGTGTAGTGTCCATGCCGGCCCTCCTTTAGGCTTTTACGGGTTTAATGGGGATGTCCAACAGCAGTTTGATGTCTTTTTTGTAATTGAAGCGCATCAGATTCTTACGGGCCGCAGCGATGCGGCGAGGGTTCTGTTCGGCAATCTGGGCGGTGTTGGCGTAGCGGTCGAACTGCTCCAGGGTGTAGCGGTTGAGCGTGCCGTGCCAGTCCAGGTAGATTTTTTGGCGGCTCTCGTCATCGCCGGGAGCTGTTTTTAGCTGCTCCAATAGCCGGTAAAAAGCATTTTCCGTGTCCGACCAGAATGCCGCATCGATAAAGCCCAAATCAGCACCGGTGCGGCGCTTGTCGCCATCGCTGAACCAGGCGTCTTTCAGGCAGGATTTGAGATTACCGAGCAACAGGCCGGCAGCGTCAATCAAGTTTTTGACGATGGCTTCGAATAGGCCGCGCGTTGTTTCCGGCAAGGCATACAGGGGAAACGTGGCTTCATACCAGCAGCGCGGTTTCATGTTGTCCATGTCGTAACCGAACGCCCACAAGCGAAAGCGCAGCCCTTCCAGGTGCAGTTGTTCATGGAGAAAGCGTTGCGTGGTTGCGGCCGGCGCGCGTTGGATTTTTTTGTCGGTATTTTTTTGCACCAGCCCCAGCCAATGGCGGTAATTGATGGCGCCTTTGGGGTGCATGGGCAGAATGTCGCCGCCGGTTTCGTGGCTATGCGGGCTGAGGGTGTGCAACCAGGCGCCGTTGTAATTGACGCCGTAATTTTTGCAGCGGTATTGCCGCACCAGCGTCTCGCATGGCGCGCCGGACAAGCCGCATTCGCCGTTGCCCACGCTGTCGAAGTCGAGCCGGATACGCCGTGGCATGCCCCAGAACATTTGCAATGGGTTTACTTGCAGGCGCGTGGTGATTTCTGTCTTGCTGCTTTTTTCGCTGGTGCGGGTGGGCGCCAGCCAGGGAAATATGTCTTCGGGCCGCTGATGTTCACTGTTGAAATGCGACGCTGCCAGCACGTTGAGCCAGAGGGTTTGCCACAGCGTCGCCGGACGCTTGCCGTCCTTGGGCGCGGCGACCACCAGTGTGGTCAACGGCCCGCCACCGCGCAGCGAAGTGCGATGGCCGACGCCGCCCGCCGGGGCATTGGTTTGCAGGGTGTATAGCGCGATGGCCGCCCAAGCCGGGGAAATTCCTTGTTGCGGCAGGTTTTTGATGAAATGGGTGGCGCTGCCTGCGGTATCGATCAGCAGTGCGGTGATGGGCAACGGTTTTTGCGCGCTCAGCGGGTCGTAATCCTGCATAAAACGCGGGCCGTCGCCGTCCAGGTTGAAAGCGTCCTGGTAGCGGGCAAAAGCGGCTTTCAGTGCGTCGGGGCTGGGTGGATAGTGAAACCGCTCCAGCCATTCATCCTCGTCTTGCGGCGCGAACGCGGTTTGCAACAAGCCGATGAGGAATTGAACCAGCGCGCCGTTGAAGTCCGGGCGGGGTGTGTCCAGGGCGACGACGGGATTGTCGGTCTCGGTGAGTTGCCAGGGGGGGATGAGGTCCGGGGTATCATCAATGCGAAATACAGGTAACCATGACCATCGCTGGTCGAGATCAAGAAGGTTTAAAGGCACTGCTGTTCTCCCTAATAAATTCACAAAGTATCCGAAAACGGCAAACCGTCATGGTCATGATCTGCCCTTTGCTTGAGCATCCACATCTGCTCTTCCGCGTCAATCAGCCGATTTTGTACAAAACCAGCTTGTTGTTTGATTTCTTCCGACAGCGTCGAAACTGACTCCACAAGTTGTTCGAGATCAGCGATCAATTTCAATAGGTTGGCCATGGCAATGCACTCCGGATAAATGGAGACAACAGCATAGAAGGTACGAAATAAATAAGCAAATCGTAACCGCTGCATTTCAAATTACGGTAAACTTTGCAGCTTCCTACACACCTTGTGGGATGAACCTGTACGTAGCAAATCAGCACATTAGCGCAAATGCTGTTCCCAACTCTCGTTGGGCCATCGGGGCGGAACTACCGCCCCTCTAACACTGCCATCCCAGTATCTGCAGTTTCACTCCGCGCAATGTCTGCAGCAGCATGGCCGACATCACCGGCACCATCGTCCGCATCAATGGCGGTGCGCAAGGTTTCATTGATGAGCGTCTGGTAGCCTTTGCCTTGCGCCTCGGCGCGCGCGCGAAAGGCGGCGAGCACGTCATCGTCCAGATAAATGCTGATGCGCGTTTTGCCGGTGGCTTCCAGCACGGCACCGCGTTTGGCTTTGGAAAAGTCGTATTCAGTTTTCATCGTAATTTTTGCTTTGTTGCGCCGCCCGTCAGCAATCAACGTGACATACGAAAACGCGCTCGATTTCGTCCAATACATACACAGCGAGAGAGAGCGAGTCGTGCCTGGCTATGAAATCGAACAAGTTTTCCAAGTCATCTGCTGCGTCATCGGTCAAAAGCACGCGATATGCCATCATTCATGCCCTTTTTCGCGCAGGCGGGCAATGACATCGCTCGCATTCTGTACCTGTCCGGCTTCAATCTGGCGATTGCCCTGCGCCAAAATTTGCAGCAAGGCCAATGTATCTTGGGTTTCCTCATAGCTTTCCACGTCCTGGATGACGGCTTTGGCTTCGCCATTCTGGGTAATCACCAAGGGCTCGCGTTGTTCGCAAGCCGCTTGAGGATTTCGGTGGCGTTGGCCTTGAAATAGCTGATGGGTTTAATTTGAGTTGATAATTTCATGATTGCCGACCACACCTGAAAAAGTCATATTCGATCCATTGCCCAGCGTCGTCAATGTGCTTGACTCAAGCTCGCCGCAATCCCAACCGTTCGTCATACCGCAACCCCACCAACTCGCCTTTCCGATTCTTGCCTTGCCCCACCCATTTCCCATTTTCCAAACTCAACACCAGCAATTTGCTCCACCGGCCTTTATCCGGCATGGTTTGCCGGCATGCCTCCAGCGCAGTGCGCAGCACCGGATCGGCACTGACAGCTTCATCGGCATAAAGGGATATGCGTACGCTGAGCTGGCTCAGTTCCCAGGCATACTTTTCGGCGACCACCCAGGGGCGTAGCGCGCCGGTTTCCCAGCAGGCCAAGCGCAGTGTAACGGAGGGCTGATCAGCCAGCCGGGTGGGAATATAGGTGTCGTCCCAAGGCTCTATCCCTTCCTGCTGCACATAACCCTTTACCAATTTGACGGTATTGGCGTCGGCATGGGACTGCTTGGCGGCGTTTTCGCCTTCGATTTTGTAGGCCGTTGCCAGCAGCGCCGGAGGAATCGCCGCTTCAGACTCGTCTCCGTACACGCCTTCGATGAGGCGCCGGGCAGCCTCGGGCATGGTCAGTGCCGCCGCATCCCGCAATAGTTTGGCGGTAAGCCAGAGCCGGCCATGGTCGGGATACACGGCTGCCGTGCCGGGACAGGGTTTGGACAGCCAGTCCGCCGCCGGAGCGGTGACGAATGCCGGGCCGAACAGCCAGAGTCTGGCTTGACCGCGGCCATTGCCGACGGCCCGGTTTCCGGCGGCATCGCGCACGTGGCGGCATAAACGCCCGGCGCGCTGGATGATGAGATCGATCGGCGCCAAATCGGACACCATCACGTCCAGATCCACATCGACCGAGCTTTCCACGACCTGGGTACAAATCAGGATTTTTCCACGCCGCTGCGCCGCGTTGCTATCCGGCCCGAAAGTATTCAGCGCGGCGGTTTCGATGGCCGATCTATCGCTCAAGGCAAAGCGGGCGTGGAACAGTATCAAGTCGACTTCCGGCACGCCGGCCTTTTGCAGCGCCTCGAAAGCGGCAATGGCGTCATCGACGGTGTTGCGTATCCAGCAGGCGCAACGGCCCGCAGCGCGGGCCGCCAACAGCACGGCGACGGCGGCATCCGGCGTGTGCACCCAGTCGATATTCACCGTCCGCGCCACTTCCGGGCGCGTGTCCAACGGGATTCCATCCGAAGTATCCTGGCCAATGTGGGTCAGCAGCGGATAGGCCGTGCTTTGCAAAACGGGCGTTTTGCCGCCCAATCCGGCCCGATAGGCACGCGCCAGTGTTGCGCGGGTGGCATGCGGCAGCGTTGCCGACAGCAAAATCGCGCTGCCGCCCGCTGCGGCATGAAAAGTCAACAATGCCTCCAACAGCTTCAGCATGTACACATCGCAAGCGTGTACTTCATCCACGATCAACACTTTGCGAGCCAAGCCCAGCAGGCGTAGCGATTGATGTTTGCTGTAAAGCACCGCCAGCAAGGCCTGATCCAGCGTGCCGACGCCGGCGTCGGCCAGCAGGGCTTTTTTGCGGCTGTCGGCAAACCAGGATTGCCGCTGCTCAGCTGCGGCAGCTTCGTCTTTGTCGTAATCGGTATCGCCGTCGCCACCCGCCTGCAACGCTTCCAGCGCCGGTGCCAGGCGGCTGGCGCTGTGGGCCAGCACCAAACTCGGTGTATCGAGAAAGCATTTATCGATAAAGCACTGACCGTCCAAACCTTGATCTATCAGGCGCCGGAACATGGCATTCGAAGTCGCCATGGTCGGCAGGCCGAAATAAAAGCCGTCCGCTTGCCCGGCCTGCATCAGCCGATGCGCCAGCAGCAAAGCCGCCTCGGTTTTACCGGCACCGGTAACGTCTTCCAGGATGAACAGCTGCGGCATAGCGGCCAGGGGAATATCCGCCGCCGTCTGTTGTAGCGGCGTCGGCGGCTGGAGGTAGTCGAACAGCCCGACCAGGGTTTGCGGGCGTGTGCGTCGCGGCAACAAGCCGATGTCGATCAGCGCGTTCGCGGCCTGGGGCAAGGCGCATTCGTGCCAGTAATCGGCCAAAGGGAGCGGGGCGCCCCGCTGCGGCAGGGGGCGATATTTAA
>SCPW01000141.1 GCA_004298605.1 Gallionella sp. | reverse complement strand
CCGACGCTGGCTTCGTCTTCGCGCAGCGTGATGGTGTTGTTGTAGGACTTGGACATTTTTTGCCCGTCCAGCCCGGGCATTTTCGAGGCGGCGGTGAGCATCGCCTGCGGCTCGGACAGGATCATTTTTCCGCCGCCTTCCAGATAGCCGAACAGGCGTTCGCGGTCGCCGTGGCTCAGGCTCTGTTGCTCGTCCAGCAAAGATTTGGCGGACTCCAACGCCTCGTCGTCGCCCTGCTCCTGATAGCGGGTGCGCAGTTCGGTGTACAGCCTGGCTTTTTTGCTGCCGAGTTTTTTGACCGCGGCTTCGGCCTTTTCCTCGAAGCCGATTTCGCGCCCGTAAATGTGGTTGAAGCGGCGCGCGATTTCGCGGGTGAATTCGATGTGCGGCACCTGATCCTCGCCCACCGGGACGTGGGTGGCGCGGTAGATCAGAATGTCGGCGCTTTGCAGCAGCGGGTAGCCCAAAAAACCGTAGGTGCTCAAATCTTTTTCGGTCAGTTTTTCCTGCTGATCCTTGTAGGTCGGCACGCGCTCCAGCCAGCCCAGCGGGGTAATCATCGACAGCAGCAAGTGCAGCTCGGCGTGTTCCGGCACTCTGGACTGGATGAACAGCGTGGCGTGCGCGGGATCGACACCCGCCGCCAGCCAGTCCACTACCATGTCCCACACGCTCTGTTCGATGACCTGCGGCGTGTCGTAATGCGTGGTCAGCGCGTGCCAGTCGGCCACGAAGAACAGGCATTCGTATTCGTGCTGCATCTGCACCCAGTTTTTCAACACCCCGTGGTAATGCCCCAGATGCAAACTTCCGGTGGGACGCATTCCCGACAACACTCGATCAGCAAACATTTTTTCCTCAAATCCCAAATAAAAACGAAATCAGTTTGTACACCAGCCCGACCAGCGGCGAGAGTATCAAACTCAATACCGGCGTGATCGCCAGAAAGATCACAATGAACATGCCGTAAGGCTCAATTTTCGCCAACTGAAACGCCTGCCGGTGCGGCAGCAGGCTGACTGCGACCCGCCCGCCATCCAGCGGCGGCAACGGCAGCATGTTCAGCACCAGCAAGATAATGTTGATTTTAATCCCGATGCCCGCCATGCCCAGCAGCGGCTCGGCAAAATAGCTATCCGGAAACGACAGCGCCATTTTGTAGAGCAATGCCCAACCCAACGCCATGAACAAATTCGTGGCTGGTCCGGCAATCGCCACCCACAGCATGTCCTGCTTGGGGCGGCGCAGCGCGGAAAAATTGACCGGCACCGGCTTGGCCCAGCCGAACAAAATACCACCCAAAAACAGGGTCAACAGCGGCAGCAGTATCGTGCCGACCGGATCAATGTGGCGCAACGGGTTCAGGCTGATGCGCCCTTGCTGGTAGGCGGTCATATCGCCGAAATGGCGCGCCGCATAGCCGTGCGCCGCTTCGTGCAGCGTGATGGCGAACAGCACCGGAATCGCCGCGAGAGTGATGGTTTGTATCAGTTGTTCTAGCTGCATTTAATTTTTGATTTCATAATTTTGCATGAGCGGGAGTTTGTAGGTCGGGCTTCGCCCGACCTACAATACTTCGATTCCAAAGGGTGTTATGTCGCCCTTGCCTTGCCGCAGCAATACCGGCACATCGCCGGTCAGATCAATCACGGTGGTGAAATCAAAGCCGACTGGCCCGCCATCAATCACCAGATCAACTTTCGTTTCAAGCAATTCGCGTATCCGCCCCGCATCATTCAGCGGCCACTCCTCGCCCGGCAATATCAGCGTGGAACTCAATATCGGCTCGCCCAGTTCTTCCAGCAAAGCCAACGCCACCGGATGGTCGGGGATACGGATACCGATGGTGCTGCGTTTGGGGTGCTGCAAGCGTCTCGGCACCTCTTTGGTCGCATCGAGAATGAAGGTGTAGCTGCCCGGCGTATTGGCTTTCAGCAGGCGGAATTTGGTGTTGTCCACCTGCGCATAACGCGAAATTTCCGACAGGTCGCGGCACATCAGGGTGAGGTGATGCCGCTCATCCAACTGGCGGATTTGGCGGATGCGCGCCACCGCATCCTTGTCGTCCAGATGGCAGCCCAACGCGTAGCAGGAATCGGTGGGATACACCACGATACCGCCATCGCGCAGCACTGCCGCCGCCTGTCGGATCAAGCGCGAATTTGGGTTGTCTGGATGGATCGTAAAAAATTGCGACATCAGGCCACCTCCAATGCAACGCCATTTTCCCAAAGCTGCCAAACCGGGCGGCAACTCAATGGAAAATCCGGCAGCCGCCCCATGTCCCGGTAACTTTCGCCCGGCCCGTGAAAATCCGAACCGCATGAGGCGAGCAAATTGAATTCCTCGGCATAGCGCGCAAACTCGGCATACTGTTCCGGCGTGTGGCTGCCAGTCACCACCTCCAACGCCTGCCCGCCGCACCCGGCAAATTCGGCCAGCAATTCGTGCATGGTTTTTTTGCCCATTTTGCTGCGCCCGCTCATATAGCGGCCGGGATGCGCCAGCACCGCCGCACCGCCGCTGCCGCGTATCCAGCCCACCGCATCCGCCAGGGCAGCCCATTGGTGCGGCACATAGCCCGGCTTGCCCTTCACCAGATAACGGTTGAACACGCTCTTCACGTCCTTGCAATGTCCGGTCTCGACCAGATAACGCGCAAAGTGGGTGCGGCCTATCATGTTGGGGTTTTTGGCAAAGTGATACGCGCCTTCCAGCGTTCCGCCGATGCCGGCCTTCGCCAGTTCATCGGCCATTTTTTTGGCGCGTTCGCCGCGCCCGCCACGCACACCCCGCAATCCTTCCGCCAGCGGCGGGTAAGCCGGATCGATGCCCAGGCCGATGATATGCAGGGTGTGGCTGCGCCACGATACCGAAATCTCCACCCCATTGATGAAGGTCATGCCGTGCTGTGCGGCGGCGGCACGCGCCTCATCCAATCCATCCACGTCATCATGGTCAGTCAAGGACAACACCTTCACGCCGCGCCCGGCGGCGCGATCAACCAATTCGGTCGGGGTGAGCGTGCCATCGGAAATATTGGAATGGCAATGCAAATCGTAGTCCAGCATCAGGCTTCTGCGGCGCCGCCGCCCTTTTTCATTACCTTACCCTCTTCGGCACGCTTGCGGCGCACCTCTTTCGGGTCCGCGGTCAGCGGGCGATAAATCTCGATGCGATCCTTGTCGCGCAGCACTGCATCGGCCCTGGTCAGCTTGCCGAATATGCCCAGCTTGTTGGCGGCCAGGTCAATCTCGGGGTGCTTGTCGAGTATGCCGCAGAGCTTGACGGCTTCCGCAACCGTCATCCCTTCGGGCACGGACTGTTTGAGCAGCGTTTGCTCGTCAGGCAATGCGTACACCACTTCGATGTTTATTTTTTTGTCGCTCATGCGTCCGTATAAACCTTTTCTGCGCGGTGGATGAAAGCATCCACGAAGCTGTTTGCGATGTAATGAAACACCGGGCCGACCAGCTTTTCCAGCAGCTTGCTGGAAAACTCGTAGTGCAGGCGGAATTCTATTTTACAGGCCGAATCGCTCAGCGGTATAAACCGCCAACTGCCATCCAGTTTCTGAAAGGGGCCATCCTGCAGAGTTATGTCGATCTGGTGCGGCGGCGTGCGCACATTTTTGGTGGTGAAGTGCTGTTTGATATGGTGATAATCGATATGCACCGTGGCATGCACCGTCGTACCTTCCAGCTCGGTCACGCTCGAACCGCCGCACCAGGGTAAAAATTGCGGGTATTCCTCCACGCGGTCCACCAGGTTAAACATTTGCTCCGCGCTGTGCGGAACGAGCACCGTTTTCTCAACTATGGACATTGCAGGCAAATCGATAA
>SCPW01000140.1 GCA_004298605.1 Gallionella sp. | reverse complement strand
GCCGTTCCTCCCAACCATCTGGATAACTTCAGCATGGGAAAGTACGGCAATATGATGGCAAACGTCGATCTCGAAACCGGCGAAGTGAGCAGAGTGATCGGCGGGTTCTGGCCAAAAACTGAAGTTTTTTTGAAACATCCGCTTACCGGCCAAGCTTTCGACGGGTTTCGGCTACCCGGCTGGAGCAAGGTTCTGGAAGCCTGCCGCCACGGCGGCGCCGTTTTTCCCCTGATGAAAATACAGCACTGGGATTTCGCCTTGACCGACCAGGGGCCGTTTATTCTTGAGCTGAATGATATCGGCGGTACGGAGCTCCCCCAGGTGCATGGCTACGGCCTGCTGACCGGGGAGGTACGGGAATTTCTCAAACGGCACGCCAATATGCAAGCCCATCCGTGGGTCAGGGCGCTCTGATAAATTTCTTCCGATTTCCGGCAAACCGGAACCGTGTTGTAGGGGCGCGATTTAACCACGGCTACGCATAGCCATCGCGCCCTTTTTCATCCCGAAAACCGTAGCTTGTGGGCTTGTAGGCGCGAATAAATTCGCACCTACAACACGGGGATAAGGCGCGCAGTGGCTTCCAGCGCCCGCCGATAACCCTGTTCAAGAAAGCGCCGCGCATTGGCGCCCGCAGAAGTCGCAGGCAGCCTGATTCCGGGCGGTTCTTCCGCAAAACCGCTATCCCCGAACCAGGTTGTAGGGTAAATATCCCGGTTCTCCGCGAGGTGGCGGCACAGTCTTTCAAAGCGCCGCACGACGATCCAGTCCGGGCGGTGGCTTGCACGTAGCAGCATCTCGAAGTTGTGGGACATCACGTTGACATAAGACCATCCCCCGGTTCGGGCGCTTTCCAGAACCTGCATCATTTCGGGCGTGGCGCAAGACCCCACCTGGACATGGCGCACCCTGCCCGCGCTGGCGCAGAATACGGACAAAGGCAGTTCCAGCACCCGGCCAATGTAATGGGCCCCCGGGCGGCGCAACGCATCGGGCAGCCCGACGCCGGAACGGTTCAGCGTCACGTTCAGGCTGCTGTCGTAAAAAATCCCGTTTCGTTCCAGGGCAGTAAAGGTGTCGGCATTGGAGCTGTAGCCGCCCGAGCGGAAAGCCGTTGGCCGCTCCGCTCCCGCTTCCTGCAACAGCCGGATGCCGTGGCCGATGAGGGCGGTTTGCTCCTCCAGGTTGTAGTGGATCAGCCCCTGGCGCTTTTCAGTATGGTTCGGGATAAGCGGGTCGATGGATTCGTTCTGCCATTCCGGATGCAGGTGCAACTGTACTTCCTGGCCTGCCTGCCCGATAAGCTTCACTATTTCCGCGAGCGGCTCCAGGCCGAAGCGGGCAGCGAAGAGAGGCTCGACGAAAAACACGCCTTTGAGGCCGTGGGCATTCATGATCTCCAATGTTTTGGGCAGGGCGTAATTGCCCGCGCGGCTGGCGCCATAAACATAGCGGCTGAAAGCGGCAGGGAATCTGGCGTCCAGGTCTTGCCAACCGGCGCACCAGACCTCGATGTCAAAAGTGAGCAGAACATTGAGCGGCGGCAGTTCGCCAACTGCATTGCTCACACCAACACCTCCTGCGGTGCCGGATGCCCCAGAAATGCTGTAGGGCTCGCCGTCAGCCCATATGCGCCAGACTGCAACACCGCGATCAGGTCGCCCTCTTGAGCATGGCCCAGCGCCATCTTGTCCGCCAACACATCGAGCGGCGTACACAGCGGCCCGACGACCGACGCGAGTTCCACTTCGCCTTCGGATGCCAGGCGGTTGCCGACCACAACCGGGTAGTTCTTGCGGATCACTTGGCCGAAGTTGCCGGAAGCCGCGAGATGGTGATGCAAGCCGCCATCGGTGATGAGAAACACCTGCCCGCGCGATACCTTGCGCTCGATAACGCGGCTCACATAGATGCCCGCCTCGCCGACGAAATAACGGCCCAGCTCGATCACAAATTCGGCCTCGGGAAAATCACGCCGCGCATCCGGCATCAGCCCGGCCAGGTGTTCCCCCACGGTATTCAGGTCGAGCGGTTGCTCGCCGGGAAAATAGGGTATCCCGAATCCGCCGCCCAGGTTGAGCAGCTTTACCGGGCCTGGCGCATCAGCCGATAAGCGCCGCGCCAAATCGAACGTGTTGCGCTGCGCCTCCATGATGGCCTCGGCGCGCAAATTCTGCGAGCCGGAAAAAATGTGGAAGCCGTAA
>SCPW01000139.1 GCA_004298605.1 Gallionella sp. | reverse complement strand
GCCATCCAATACGAAAACCGGGTAAATAAAATCTGACGGTGTGAGTACATGCTCACGCATCAAGTCCCGCGAAAAGGCATCGCGGCGCATACGGCGCATTCTGGTGTGTGGGTATTGCCCGAGTGTTTGCATGATTTTTTCCTGAATTGCAACTTTCTTTTGAACTATTTTAGAAATCGCTTATCTGACGTCGCGAATGGCGTGAGTCATTCCACGTTTCTCCTCCCTGAGCGTGTATCTTAACCCCGTGTTAAGATTTTGCCCCTGACCTTTCTCCTCTGGTTCAGGGGCATTTTTTTGCCTATTGGCTCCTATTGTCATCAACTGGCCAACCAGCCCGCGATCACACCTTCCGCTTCTTCCATACCGATTTTTTTCAAACTGGAAAACAACTGTACGGTGCATTGGGGGAAATGCTCGGCGAGGTGCGATTTTACGCGATTCAAAGTGAGGGTGGCTTGCTGGCGGCTGAGCTTGTCGGATTTGGTGAGCAGGATATGCACCGGCTTGCCGGTCGGGGCAAACCAGTCCAGCATATTCTCGTCCAACTCGGTCAGCGGATGGCGCGAGTCCATAATCACAATCAGGCCGACCAGTTCATCGCGGGTTTGCAAATACTCGCTGAGCAAACCTTCCCAATGGCGCTTGCTTTCGGGCGGCACTTTCGCGTAACCATAGCCGGGCAAATCCACCAGATAATTGTTGTCGCCCAGCGAAAAGTAATTGAGATGCTGGGTGCGCCCCGGCGTTTTGCTGGTGTAAGCCAGGCGCACATGGTTCGCCAGCGTGTTGATCGCGCTGGATTTGCCCGCGTTGGAACGTCCGACAAACGCCACCTCTTTGCCGCCGTGCAGCGGCAAATCCTTGATGTGGTTGACGGTGGTGTAGAACGCCGCTTGCGAAAAGAGTCCCACCAGCTTATTTCCAGTCGGTGAAAATTTTGTCTGCGGCAGCGACGGTGGCCGCGATGTCGGCATCGCTATGAGCGGCGGAAACAAAGCCCGCCTCGAATGCCGATGGCGCGAGATAGACACCCTCATCCAGCATCGCGTGGAAGAACCGGTTGAACGCTTCCTTGTCGCAACTCATCACCTCGGCGTAACTGGTCGGCAACGCATCGCTGAAATACAGGCCGAACATGCCGCCCACCGATTGCGCGCAGAACGGGATGCCGTGTTTTTTGGCGACCGCCGTCAGCCCTTCGGTCAATTGTTTGGCCAATTGCGACAAATGCTCATAAAAACCGGCTTCCTGAACCAGTTTCAGCGTGGCCAGACCAGCCGCCACCGCCACCGGATTGCCGGACAGTGTGCCCGCCTGATACACCGCGCCGAGCGGCGCCAGGCATTGCATGATGTCGCGCCGCCCACCGAAGGCCGCTGCGGGCAAACCGCCGCCCATCACCTTGCCGAGCGTCACCAGATCCGGCTTGATGCCGTAGTAGCCTTGCGCGCCCTGCAAGCTGACGCGGAAGCCGGTCATCACTTCGTCCAGAATCAGCACCGCGCCGTGTTGGGTGCAGAGCTTGCGCAGGGCTTGCAGGAATTCGGGCTTGGGCGTGATCAGATTCATATTGCCCGCCACCGGCTCGACGATCACCGCCGCGATTTCCTTGCCCATCTCGGCGAAGGCGCGCTCCAGCCCAGCCGCGTCGTTGTAATCCAGCACCGTGGTCAGTGCGGCAATTTCGGCGGGTACGCCGGACGAACTTGGCTGGCCGAATGTCAGCGCACCGGAACCGGCCTTCACCAGCAGGCCATCCGAATGGCCGTGGTAACAGCCCTCGAATTTGATGATGCGGCTGCGCCCGGTAAAGCCGCGCGCCAGGCGAATCGCCGTCATCGTGGCTTCGGTGCCGGAACTCACCAGGCGCACCATTTCCAGGCTCGGCAGCAATTTGCACAGCAGCTCGGCCATTTCCAGTTCGGCTGCGGTTGGTGCGCCAAAACCCAACCCTTGCGCCGCTGCTTCCTGCACTGCTTTGACCACTTCTGGATGGCAATGCCCGACGATCATCGGCCCCCAAGAGCCGACATAATCGGTGTATTTTTTGCCATCCGCATCCCACACGTAAGCCCCCTGGCCGCGCTGAAAAAACAGCGGCGTACCGCCGACCGAACGGAACGCGCGCACCGGCGAATTTACACCGCCGGGGATGATTTTCTGGGATTCATCGAATAACTGTTGATTGTGCGAAGTCATGTTGCGCCTTTCTGCCAAAATTATTTCAGGAAAAATTCAAATTTGAAAACTGCTGCGCCGCGCCCCGTATATCCGGCGCGGAAAATACCGCCGAAATCACCGCCAATGCGTTCGCGCCAGCCTCCAGCAACTGCGCGCCATTCTGCGCGGTGATGCCGCCTATCGCCACCAGCGGAAGCGCGATCTCCCGGCGCGCTTGCTGCAATAAATCGGGTGTGGCCGCCCGCGCCTCAGGCTTTACCGTGGAGGCAAAAAAACTGCCGAACGCCACGTAATCCGCGCCTTGCCTTGCCGCCTCGCGCGCCAGATACAGGCGATTATAGCAAGACACGCCGATCAGCCTGCCGCCGCCCAGCGCCGCGCGCGCATCCGCCGTGCTGCCGTCTGCGCCGCCCAGATGCACGCCGTCCGCCGCCACCTGTTTCGCCAGTGCAACATCGTCGTTGACGATCAGCGGCACGGCAAATTCGCGCGTCAGTTCGCGCAATGCTCCGGCTTGCTTCAGGCGCAACGCCGCACCGGCGGCCTTGTTGCGGTACTGCACCAGCCGCGCGCCGCCCAGCAAGGCCAGGCGCACCTTGCACAGCAACTCCGCCGTATCGGATTCGTCCGGCGTGATCGCGTACAAGCCGCTGATAATATTAATTCGGGCGCCCGGGTTGCTCTTCATCCTCTTCGCCGCGCGCCCAGAACAAACGGTCGGGGATGTGCTGCCCCATGCCGGGGCGGAAGCCCGCGTTCAAGGTTTGCCAAGTGTATTCCTGCGCCTCCTTGACCGCCTCCGGCACGTCCACGCCCTGCGCCAGCAACGCCGCAATCGCGGCGGCCAGGGTGCAGCCCGAGCCGTGATAAATCCCCGGCAGCCGCACCCAACTATTGCTGCCCAGAACGCCGCGCTCGCCGTACAGGGTGTTGATGACTTTGGGCGTTTGCTCGTGCGTGCCGGTAATCAGCACATACTCGCAGCCCATGCGCAGGATGCGTTTGGCGCATTCCTCAAGGTTCGGGTCATCCTCTTCGTCGTCTTCATCCAACGCGATGCGGCGCGCCTCCATGCTGTTCGGCGTGATGATGGTCGTCTGCGGGATCAGCAACTCGCGCATCGCGTCCAGCATATCCTCATTCACCAATTCATCGCCGCGCCCCGAAGCCAGCACCGGGTCGAGCACCAGCGGGATGTCGGGGTAATCCGCCAGTATTTCGGCTATCGCCGCGATATTTTCCACGCTGCCCAGCAAGCCGATTTTGAATGCCGCCACCGGCACGTCCTCCAGCATTGCGCGCGCTTGGTCCACCACCCATTCCGGGTCGATCGGCAGGATATCGTCCACACCGCTGGTATCCTGCACGGTAATCGCCGTGACCACGGACAACGGGTGGCAGCCCATGCTGGAGATCGTCAACAGGTCGGCCTGCAAACCCGCCCCCCCGCTGGGGTCGGTTGCGGCAAAGCTCATTACTAAGGGGAACGGTTCGGACATAATGTGGGCAATGGTAGGATGCGGGCTCAGTCGGGCATTTTACCCTATATGGCCGCAACTACCGAACACAAAACTATTGCGGATGGAGGGAATCCGATGCGTATCCTGCACACCATGCTGCGCGTAGCCGATCTGGAAAAATCGCTCGCCTTCTATACCGGAGTGCTCGGCATGAAATTGCTGCGCCGCACCGACTACCCCGATGGAAAATTCACCCTGGCTTTTGTCGGCTTCGGCAATGAAGCCGACGGCGCGGTAATCGAACTCACACACAACTGGGGCGTGGAAAAATATGAGCCCGGCAACGCCTACGGCCACATCGCCATCGAAGTGGAAGATGCCTGCGCCGCCTGTGAAAATATCAGGCGGCTCGGCGGCA
>SCPW01000138.1 GCA_004298605.1 Gallionella sp. | reverse complement strand
ATTTTTTAATACTGCATCGGCGCGTTCGATGAATTCTGCCACACGGCTGACGGGCACGGACACATCGTGCTTGATGCTGATGCCCTCGCGCTTTTGCGCCTCGCTGATATTCATGCGCAGCTTCCACCACTGCGCTGCCTTACCGGCATCGGTGGTAATGTCAAAGTCCAGAATACCTGCGCCAAAACTTTGTATCGCATTGCGCAAAGCGTCATCCAGCGGGCTTTGCAGCACATCACACGAATGGATCAACAAATAATATCCGTACTGGTTTTGGAACGGCTCACCGGTTTCGGGAATGTGCCTGAACACCAGATCCAAACAACTGCGCGAAATAATCTCAAAACCGCTCAAGGTATCGCCACAGGTTGCGCGGATATGCGCCAGCAGACGCACGGCTATCAGAGGATTAGCAATAGCCAAGCAGGCTGTGGCGGTTGATTGCGGGCGCGGATATAGTTTCAACACGGCGGCAGTGATGATGCCCAGCGTGCCTTCCGCCCCGATAAACAGGTGCTTCAAGTCATAACCGGTGTTGTCCTTGCGCAAACTGCGCAAACCGTTCCAGATGCGTCCATCCGGTAATACCACTTCCAACCCCAGCACCAGATCGCGCGCATTGCCGTAACGCAACACACCGATGCCACCGGCATTGGTGGAAATGTTCCCGCCTATCTCGCAATACCGCAAAATTGCTGTCAATTCGAGCGGAAACAGGCGATTATTCTGCTCCGCCGCCTCGCGCACGCTGGCCAGCGTGCAGCCCGCCTCGACAGTCATGGTGTAATTAAGGGGATCAACCGCGCGAATACGCTTCATGCGCGACAGATTCAGCACAACCTGTTTCGCCTGCGGCAGCGGCACACTTCCCCCGCACAAGCTGGTGTTGCCGCATTGCGGCACGATATAAACTTTATTTTCGGCGCATAGCTTTACTACCTCTGCGACCTGCTGCGCGTCCGACGGGAACACCACCGCCAGCGCGTTGCCGGAATAACGGCCCCGCCGGTCGGCGCAATACGGCGCAGAATCTTCGCCGGTCAGTACAGCCTCGCTGCCGATAAGGGCTGATAGTAGTGAAACGAAATCGATTTGCGACATATATTCCTAAGCTGGGCTAGTCAGAACCAGATGTAAACAGAGTGGGCTACATTACGAAAATGGCATGAAATAGATATAAAAATTACGCAACCATCTCAGCTTTGTTTTAATACGATGACGATCATGTGGCGTGCTTCCTGCTTTTAATTCAGAAATGGAACTACGCCCCTCCACAGACCGATTAAATGCTAACAGAAAACAGCCTGCGCAGCTTGATTTGCTTGGCATTTTAAGCTTGACAAATTTACCGCTTGACATATTTGTATAGTACAATCAGCGAGCCATTTTGGCTTGGTCGATTTGATTTAAGGAGCTTGAATAATGATGAAAGATTTGTCTGTTATTGCCGGGATTGGCCTTGTTATTTTTCCGATTATTTTCACCCTGTTTTACATCTTTTCACAGGGGCACTTTGCATTTTGATAGCGAGCGGTTTAAGTTCTAAACCGCCTGGCTAACACACTGCATCTAATTCCGCCTCGGAGTAATAATAAAGCCCGGTGATCACCGGGCTTTATTATTGCAGCCATCCAAATTCAAGCCGAAAAAATCCCGCCATAATGGCGGGATTTAAAGTGTTACTCTGTACCCATGCTATTTCAAATAGCTTTGCGGGTATCAAACACTCTTTTTAGTGGTGCGCTTTTGCATCGTGCTCCCAAACCGTCGGCAACAGTTTTTGCGCCAGGTACAACGTAACAAATGGCGCGGTGAAGAGCGTTGCGACCACCATCAGGCTTTCACGCCCGATCACCTCCGGATGGTAGGTCAACAAGCCTCTCATGGTCTTGGACAATTCCTGTCCACCGATCACCACGTTCCAGCGCATCGCCAGCACTCCGACCATCATCAACAGCCCGCTGATGAAGAGCCAGAAAACCAGAGCTCTTCCTCTCGTACCGGCCAACATCATGATCGATGTTATCGCCAATGCCAGGAACGAACCGCCCCATTGGATTATCATGCCGAGATGGATCGGGCCTGCGATCAGTTCAAACACTCCCTCGACACCCTCGCGTGCCTTGTAAATCATTTGCACCATTTCCAGTGCTTCGATCACAACCACGACAACAATGCCCGTCCACAATACATACAGCAGACCTTCCATTACCCCATTGTCGGTAGGCTTTTTGCGCCACCAAGATGTAACCACGTAGAGCACGATCAGCAGCCCGACGCCCGAACCTACTGCAGACAACAGGAAAATGATCGGCATCAGGTCGGACGACCACCACTCACGCGTTTTCAGTGAGCCGAACAAGAACCCAACATACCCGTGCAGGCCACACGCACCAGGTATGCCGATCATGGCCAATCTGCGCGCAATTTTGTGGTCGACGGCGAGCGCACTCTTCGAAACATCATCCGACCCCAAGGTAAGCGCTTTGTACACTTTCTGCATAATTCCTGTTCTGGATTTCGACATCGCGACAATGTCGGCGCGAAACGAAAACCATACTTCCAGCAGCAGCAGGCAGACGTAAAAGCCCGCGACATAGCCGAATGCCGCCATAGCCGAGGTCCAGTGCGGCGTGATAACCGCATTCAACGCGCGGGTCGGTTGACCCAGATGAAACAACAGCGGCGTCGGCGCGAAGAACATGAAGCACAGCGACGCCAGCAACGCGAACCTTGAAATTGGCGCAAAGCGCTCCATGCCAAACACGTGATGCAGGCTGGATACCACAAACGCACCGGCAACCAGCCCGGTGATGTAGGGGTAAATTACGATCAGTTCGCTCCAAGGCACCTCCGTTTCGTTCGGATACGTGAATCCGACAAACGGGGCTATATGATGAAATACGTCGGCTGACATTATAAGACCTCCTTATCTATCCCTGCATAAAACACATTGGGCATATTACCCATATCCGGTTTCAGCACATTCACACGGTTATTGCGGATAAACTGGCTGATCGGGCTTTCCGGATCGGTGCGGTCGCCGAAAATCCGCGTGCCGGTCGGGCACACCTCGACGCACGCCGGATTGAGCCCCTTGGTAATGCGGTGGTAGCACCAGTTGCACTTCTCGGCGGTACCTCTTTCATGATTTAAGCTACGCGCACCGTAAGGGCAGGCCTGAACGCAATATTGGCAACCGATACAATATTTCGAATCGATCAGTACCGGGCCATCGGGAGTTTTATAGGTTGCGCCGGTCGGGCACACCTGGACGCACGATGGCTTCTCGCACTGGTTGCACAGCTTGGGCACAAAGAACGACTTGGTAACCTTGGCATCCTTGTAGCGGTTATCGAAAACAAACCGTGTCTCCTTGCTGCCAGGCATCACGTTTTTGATGTCGTGTATGCTGTCGACGTGCGCATGGTCCGAGCCCTCCAGATAGGTGTAGCGCTCGACCCAGGTGCGGGTGTGGTTTCTATCCATCTGCACGCTGTTTTCCATCTTGCACGCTTCCACGCAGCGCAAGCAGCCGATACAACGATTGGTATCCACCCCGAACGCCCACTTGTGTTCAGTCCAGTTGTAATTGGGTATCTTGGGCGGATTTTTGCGTGCCTCGGCGTATTGCGCATCCTCCTGTTGATAGGTTGGCCCAACACCGCCCAGTTTATTTGCGCCACCCGCTGAGGCCAGCGCGGCGCCCGCGCCAGCCACCGCCCCGGCGCAAGCCGCACCTTTACCCAATAAACCCAAGAAATCGCGGCGTGACAACTTGGCCGCTTCCTTTTCTACTTTTGTATCCTGAGTAGTCATTTTTTCCTCGCTTGGTAACTTAATCATTTGCAACTCGCACTGGCGTAGTAAGCCGCCAAGTTGTCGATATCGGAAGCGCTCAGGGTCTTCGCCACACTCGTCATGACCGCGTGGTTGCGGCTGCCGTCCTGGAACGCTTTGAGCGCAATAGTCAGATAAGCGGCATTCTGTCCGGCCAGATTCGGCCATGCCTGCGCGCCGCTGACGCCAGAAACCCCATTGCCGCGAAGGCCGCCGGAACTGTGGCATGCCGCACAGCCCGCCGCTGCCGCCTTGGCTTTGCCCAGCTCGGCCTTGGCCTTGTCACCGCCAGGCACACTGCAGTTGGCTTTGGCGAAATAGGCCGCCACATTCCGCATATCGGCATCGCTCAGGCCTGCCGCCATGGGACCCATCATGTCGTTCTTGCGCGCCCCCGTTTTGAACGCCTTGATCGAATCGGACAAATAGTTGGTATGTTGCCCGGCCAGGTTCGGCCATTCCGGGTTAACGCTTACCCCCGCCTCGCCATGGCATCCGGCACACATTGCCGCCACAGTTTTACCTGCGGCTGCATCCCCCGGTTTTTCTGCGCTCACAGGGAGAGCCTTGCCGGTTTTCGGATCCACGGGAGACCTCGGCACGGAAGCAAAATTGATCCTGGGCGAATGCGGGTTGTGGCAAGTTGTGCATAACTCAGCGCCGCCATGCCCTTCGACAACAACCTGTGGCACACCATGGATGCCCACCACATCCGTAACTGCTTGGACAGGCACGCTCGTGCCGGCAACCGCACCCCTCACAGGGCGTCCGGGTATTTTTTCATGGCAGTTGGTACACAAAATCCGCATGTCTGCCGGTTCCCGCATCAAACTCCTGTCCGGTACGTTGGCCGGGTGCAGCCCTTTTCTGGCGTAGGTAATTGTGGTTACCCGATCTTCAACAGAAAGCGGCATTGCCTCTTTGGAAGGGTGGTTGCCCGCAGGGGTGTGGCAGACTTCACAACCGGGACCCGATTTAATGACAACGCCTTGAATAGCATTATTCTTGGTTGCCTTCTGGTGGATGCCGGATGACCATTCGGCGTAAATTTCCTTGTGGCACGTCTGGCAAGTCGCAGAACCCTGGTGCTTCGGAAGTTTTGAAGCAATTTCCGCCACCGAGGCGCCACGGTAGTGGCCGTATTGATAAAACGTATCTTGCCTAGCTAAATACCTTGCGGAAAAAGCAACCACCGCAACGACCGCAATCAGCGTTAACAAACGAACTATGTGCTTATGCATAATTTTCCCTTTTTTTGTTTTCAACAAAACTTAACTGGCCCAACTCTAGCAACCCAAGACTTTATTCGAAGAACGCCCGATGCCTCTTGATGCAGATCAAATTCTTATTGCCATACCAAAATCCTGCCGTTCCAGCACCCTGCCAGCAACAACACTCAACCCACTGAATAAAAAAGCGGTAGCCTGTCTCGCGCCCCGTGACACAGAAAGTATGTGAGGCGAACGAAGGGTCGAGGAAAAGATGCTGCAATCCAGCAAAATCAAACAGTTACAGCCATTCTAAACCCGGCGCAACGAACCACTGCCGGGAACCCCTCTGATACTGATGCCAGATTAGGCTTGCACGTATTGCATTCCTATCCCTCCAAGGTATAGGGCAAGAAAAAAAAAGAACTAGTTCTTTTGGGTAGGTGAAGCCGAAAATCGGGGTGTCTCAAAATTCCAGCGGATCAATATCCAGCGAATAACGCAGCTTTTGTGCGGGCAATGCGTCCAGCAAAGGTTGCCAAACGCGCAGAAATTGCTGCAACTGCTTGCGTGTCGCACCTTGAACGAGCAATTGCGCACGAATATGATTGGCGCGGCGCGGCATGGCGGCAGGAACTACACCGAGCACTTCCACCGGATGCCGCAACGCGACGGCAGCCGCGCGCGCGTGATCGAGAAACACATAAACTTCGGCCTCCTGCTTACCCTCGGCACGCAGCATCGCCTGGTAAACGAAGGGCGGGAAACCCGCCATCTTCCGTTCGGCAAGCTGCGACGCTGCCCAGCCATCGAAGTCGTGCGCCTGCAAAGCACGAAATAATGGATGGTCCGGGAAAGCTGTCTGGATCAGCACCTCACCGGGCTTGTCGGCGCGCCCGGCGCGCCCGGCCACCTGCACCAGTTGCGCGAACAGCTTTTCTGCCGCGCGAAAATCGCTGCTATATAACGCGCTATCGGGGTTAAGCACTCCGACCAATGTCAGCGCGGGGAAGTCGTGCCCTTTGGCGAGCATTTGCGTGCCGACCAGGATATCCACTTCGTTCGCGTGTATCTGTTCGCGCATGGCCTGCCAGGCGCGCTTGTTGCGCGTGCTGTCGCGGTCCACACGCAGGATGCGCGCTTCCGGGAAGCGCTCCTGCAGCGCGCTTTCCACGCGCTGCGTGCCGCTGCCGACCGGCAGCAAATCGGCATTGCCGCACCCCGGGCAGGCGGGCGGCACGCGTAGCTGGTAGCCACAATGATGGCAGCGCAGGCGCTGCTCGTTGAGATGCAACACCATCTTGCCGGCGCAGTGCTTGCAGCCAGACAGCCAGCCGCATCCCATGCACATCAGCACCGGCGCGTAACCGCGCCGGTTGATGAACACCAGGCTCTGCTCCTTGCGCGCAATGCGCTGCCCGATCTCGCGCAACAGATTTTCGCTGATGCCGTGGTGCATCACCGTCTGGTTGATATTGACACAACGTACCGTGGGCAAACGTGCTGCGGCTTGTGCCCGCCCGGTCAGCTTGATCATCCGGTAACGCCCGCTTTGCGCGTTGTGATAACTCTCCAGCGACGGCGTCGCCGAGCCCAGCACGATCGGCACACCGCACTGGCTGGCACGAAAGATCGCAACATCGCGTGCCGAATAACGCAACCCGTCCTGCTGCTTGAATGAGCTGTCGTGCTCCTCGTCCACGATGATCAGCGCGAGCCCCGGCATTTCTGCGAACACCGCCAGGCGCGTGCCGAGCACAATCTGCGCCGCGCCTGTTTGCGCCTGCTGCCAGTTGTGCAAGCGCTTACCCTCAGACAGTCCGCTATGCAAACTGGCCAGTGCAGTATCCGGAAAGCGGCTGCGGAAATAATTTTCCAGTTGTGGCGTGAGATTGATTTCGGGCACCAGCAGCAATACCTGCCCGCCGCGTCGCAAGGCATGATGCATGAGATGCACATACACCTCGGTTTTGCCGCTGCCGGTAACGCCGTGTAGCAGAAAGCAGGCGTAGCCGTCGGTTTGCGTGATGCTGTTTACCGCGAGTTGCTGTTCGCCGGTGAGGATGTGCGCATTGTTGAAAGTGTGTTTCTGAACAACACGCACCGTTCGCCCCGGGCATGGCGCATTGGAGCCGAAGGGTAAACTTTCAGGAAAGCGCTCAACCCATCCCTCCTGTTCCAGCGCCTTGAGTTGCACGCCCGCCGTTGCTGACAACGCCTTGAGCTGCGCAAGATTGCATGGTCGTTCGGCCAATTGCGCCAGAATACGCCGCTGCGCCACTTTGCGTTTTGGGAAAGCATCGAGGTCAAGCGCCAGGCCGCTTGCGCTCAGGCGATAGCCCAACATTGGCTTACCGGTAACCGGCTTGTCGGAACGCAAACGTGCCGGCATTGCCGACAATACAGCCTGCCCGATGGGATAGCGGTAGTAGTCGCTGCAAAAACGCAACAAATCCAGCAATTCCGCCGACAACAGCGCACTGTCGTACAAGACCTGTGTCACCGGCTTGATGCGCTCTGACGATATTTCGGTAGTGGCGGCGCGCCCCATCACCACCCCGACCAATCGCCTGCGCCCGAACGGCACGATCACGCGCTGGCCTGTCGCGACCGCAACATCTTCGGCCACCGTGTAATCGAACAGCGAGGGCAGCGGGATATCAAGAGCGACGCGGATGATGGGCATGCCGGATATTATCATTCACACACGCGCAGAAATGGATGGGTTTGATGACCCACAAAAAAAGCAGCCGAAGCTGCTTTTTTTGTGCTGGTTGTTCCAGGTTTAATGGCCCACTTGTTTGCGCAGTTGCTGAATCGCACGCAACTGGGCGATGGCTTCCGCCAATTCGGCTTGGGCTTGGGCGTAGTCGATATCGGAAGTACGGTTCTTCATTGCCTCTTCCGCCGCCTGCTTCGCTTCCAGCGCACGCGCTTCATCCAGATCGCCACCGCGTATCGCGGTATCAGCCAAAATTGTCACGACGTTGGGCTGCACTTCAAGCATACCGCCCGACACGTAGATCAACTCTTCCTGATCTTGGTCTGGCCGCTTGATTCTGACCGAGCCTGGCTTGATGCGCGTCATCAATGCGGTATGGCGCGGGTAAATCCCCAGTTCGCCCATTTCGCCGGGAACCACCACCACTTCGGCCAACCCGGAAAAAATGGAGGCTTCTGCGCTGACTACATCGACGTGTACGGTCATTGCCATGATTTCCCCTGATTATTGCAGTGTTTTGGCTTTTTCGACTGCTTCTTCGATGCCGCCGACCATGTAAAATGCTTGCTCCGGCAGATGATCGTATTCACCGTTAACAATGCCCTTGAAGCCCTTGATTGTGTCCTTCAGTGTGACGTACTTGCCCGGGCTACCGGTAAACACTTCGGCCACATGGAACGGCTGCGACAGGAAGCGTTGAATCTTGCGGGCGCGTGCCACAGCCAATTTATCTTCCGGCGCCAGTTCGTCCATACCCAGAATCGCGATAATGTCGCGCAATTCCTTGTAACGTTGCAGGGTTTGTTGCACACCGCGCGCTACGCTGTAATGCTCTTCACCCACCACCAGCGGATCAAGCTGACGCGATGTTGAATCCAGCGGATCCACTGCCGGGTAGATACCCAGCGATGCGATATCGCGAGACAGCACCACGGTCGAGTCCAAGTGCAAGAAGGTTGTTGCCGGAGACGGGTCGGTCAAGTCATCCGCCGGCACATACACAGCTTGAATGGAAGTGATCGAGCCGACTTTGGTGGAAGTAATCCGCTCTTGCAAACGGCCCATTTCTTCGGCCAGCGTCGGTTGGTAACCCACCGCAGAAGGCATACGCCCCAGCAGCGCGGAAACTTCTGTACCGGCCAATGTGTAGCGATAGATGTTGTCCACGAAGAACAGGATGTCGCGGCCTTCATCACGGAATTTTTCAGCCATGGTCAAGCCGGTCAAAGCTACGCGCAAACGGTTGCCAGGCGGTTCGTTCATCTGGCCGAACACCATGGACACTTTGTCCAGCACGTTAGAGTCTTTCATTTCGTGGTAAAAGTCGTTACCTTCGCGGGTACGCTCACCAACACCGGCAAACACGGACAAGCCGCTGTGCTGTTTGGCGATGTTGTTGATCAGTTCCATCATGTTCACGGTCTTGCCCACACCCGCGCCACCGAACAGGCCAACTTTACCGCCCTTGGCAAATGGGCAAACCAGGTCAATCACCTTGATGCCAGTTTCCAGCAAATCAACTGAAGGGGACAGTTCGTCAAACTTCGGTGCCTTCTGGTGAATCTCACGCTTTTCTTCGCAAGGAATATCACCGGCATCATCAATCGGGCGACCCAATACATCCATGATGCGGCCCAGTGTGCCGCTACCGACCGGCACAGCAATTCCTTTG